>CAWVZQ010000035.1:0-14559 GCA_963934405.1 uncultured Opitutales bacterium
CGCTTTCCTTGGTCGCCAAAGATTCCGCGCTGGTTCTCGGTCTGCATGAAGTCGAAGAATTCTTGATCGTCGGGAGCCTTGGCTGCGGCCTTTTCCTTTTTTGCCTTCTTCTTGGCGGCTGCGGTTTCACGCTTGAGCTTGGACGCATGGGAGCGGGAAACGGGCTTGGCCTTCTTGGCCTTGGGAGAAGTGGTGAGGACGGGATCGGCGGCGGGGGCGACGTCGGCGGTAGGTATGCCGGCCTCGAGGTCGGTGGCGCCGAGTACGCAGATTTCCACGCGATCTCCCATATTCTCGTCAACGTGGGCGCCGAACACGACGTGCTCGCCCGCCCTGAATTCCTCCCGTATGCTACCGGCCACTTGCTGAAGGGCGGTCATGTTCATGTCGGGACCACCGTTGACAGTGATGAGGAGCACGTCGGCAGCGCGCGAGACGTCCGGCAAATGCAGCATGGGGCAAAGCAAGAGATCTCGCAGGGCGTGCCTGATGGCGTCTGCGCCCTGCCCTTCCCCAAAACCGAAGAGGGTGCGACCGGAACGGAGGTTAAAGGCCTTGCGGAGGTGAGCGAAGTCGACGTCGATCATGCCCTTGCGAAAAACGAGGGAACAAATGGCGGAAATGCCACGACTCACGTTCATGCCCGCCTGAGCGAAGCATTCGAGGGCGGTGGCGTCGGCCCCGCCGATCTGAATGAGGGAGTCGTTGGGAAGAGGAATTACGGCATTGGCGAACTTTCGAAGCTCGGCAAGGGCGTCGTCCGCCATTTGGTGGCGCTGTTTTTCCCAGCTGAAGGGCAAGGGGGTGAAGGCGAACACGAGGGCACCGGACTCACGGGCGAGCTTGGCGATTGCGGGAGCGGCTCCACCACCGGTTCCGCCGCCAAGACCAGCGAGAAGAAATACCAGATCCACGCCGTCGAGGTTCTTGCGAATGAGATCGCGTTCCTCGTCGACGGCTTTGCGACCGAGGGAAACTTCACCGCCCGTGCCCATGCCGCGAGTGAGACGTCGGCCAATGGGAATCTTTTCGGCGGCAATGCAATCGGAAAGGACGTCGGCGTCGACGTCGACCGCGATGGTGCGCACAGCGTCAAACCCATCGAGGCAAAGGCCATCCACCAAGCTAACCCCCGCTCCACCGATACCGAATACCTTGGCTCGCACGGAGGAACTGGAATCGGATTGAAAGGAACCGGACGAAAACATGGTTTGCTGTGACATGGGCGTGATGGGTAGCTGGTTTTATCTATTTTTGCTTCTACAGAGTCTGTGAAGATCGGATTTCGTTTAAGGTGTATTCGTCAATTCATTCCGACGAGGTGAACGAGTTTTTTGAACAAGCCTTCCGAACCGTTACTTTCGGCAGGGACTGCGCTGTCCTTTAAACCGTAGTGAAGGAGACCCAACACCGTGGCATTTCCTGGATGGGCGAGATCTCCATCGATTCCGGACGGGAACGAGGCTTTTTCAGTGCGAAGCCCCAAGACGTTTTCCGCTACGCGATCAATTCCCGGGAGCAGGGACCCGCCACCGGTGAGCAATACGCCCGAGGAGACCATCTCGGGATCCAGCAAGGAGCCGATTTCCTTGGCGATGATTTCGAAAAGCTCGACCACCCTCGCATTGATGACTTGGCAAATGGATTTCCGCGAGACGGTGCGGTCGCCAATCGTCTTGTTGCCAATGAGCCACACGTCCTCCTTGGCATCGGACTCGTCGACCATGGCCTTGCCGTGGTCGATCTTTATGACCTCGGCAGAAATCTCGAGAATGCGAAGTCCCATGCTCAAATCACCACTTATGTGATCTCCGCCCACGCACACTACGCCCGTAGCCGCAACGTGACCGTGACGATACAAAACATAGTCGGTGACTCCGGCCCCGATGTCCACGACGAGTACGCCGGACTGCTGAAGATCGGCCCCCGCCACGATGGCCCCGGAGGCAATGGACGAAACAAAAAGATCAGAAATGGGGAGGCGTCCGTAACCGTCAATGATGTCAACGGTTTCCTGGATGGCATTGTTGTCGCCTTCGATGGCCCAGTATCCGATCTCGATGGACGAACCGCACATACCTACGGGATCTTCGACGATGCGATCGTCGAGCAGAATGGGAGAGCGCACGTGGTGGACGAAACACCGACCTTCCTCGGGTTCCTTGCGTTTGGCCTCCTCCGATGCACGCTCGATATCGGAAAACTCCACCCGATTGTCGGAAGCGGCGGTTGAAGAGCTGCCACGAAGTTGAGCCCCCCTCAGGTGCGACCCGGTCTGGGCAAGGTAAACCTCATCGATTTTTGCTCCCGCGGCCTTCTCTGCTTCCTCAAGCGCGGCGTGAACGGCAGAGGCTGTCTTGCGGTAATCGACGATTTCACCTTTACGCACGCCCTCGTTCCTAACGCTAGCAGCGGAAACGACGTTGAGATCGCCCGCAGGAGAAAGTACGCCAACCATCGCCTTGGCCTTATGGGTTCCAATTTCTACGGCTCCGAGAATTTTGCTCATGGGCGAATTTAGTTTGATTTAATGGCTTGGGCCAGTTTCGGGACAAATTTCAGAGGTTCATAAACGAGCGAAGACCGAGCGACCGTGTGAGAGGTCGATTGAATCGATGCTTTTGTTATTTTTAAAACCGGGTTCCAGAAGAAGGTATTTGAGACGACGAAGCTGGGCTCGATAATCACGTGGCGCGAAACGCATTTTCTTGACTCCCTTTGATTCAATCAGGACATGGGCACCAGGATCCGATTCATCGGCATCGGGTCGAAGAAAAGATACGACCTTCCATTCTCGATATAGTTCGGGAAAATCGCTCCGGGCAATTTCAAGAAGCGGCGAAACCTTCTCTAAAACAGGAATTCTTTGGTAACCGTTCCTTTCGTCTTTCTTCAACAAGCCGGGATCGGGATTGAGATAAGGCAAGGCGCGCAAAGTAGCGTTGCGGAAGTCTTTGCCTTTGTAAATTACACCCGCTCCCGAAACGAGCCACATTTCGGGAATGCCTTTCTTGGGGCGAATGAAAAGACGATAGAGAGGCTTGTGTTCAGAGATTTCAACTTGAAGAGTGGAAGGGAATCGACGTCGCACTCGAGCGAAGGCGATTTGCGGATCCCTTTCCAATTTACTCCGAAGATCCTTCAACTCCAAGTCCATGAGAGTGGCATTTTCGGGGATTTGGAGCGTCCTCTTGATGAAGTTCCGGCTCAACACACCATCAGTCGCGTATTTAAGAGAGTCGACAGGAAGAGCCGGGCCCGTGAGATCGACAGGACCCGGATTATTCTGAAAGTGTTCGCAACCGAGCCAAATTCCATATCCGGAACCACCTAGGAGAGCGATGAGCAAAAGAACTTTTCCGACACCAAGAAGAGAACGTCGCCAAGCAACTGAAGACAGCGGGCGCCGACGTTTAACGGAAACAAGGTTACGCCAACTTCTATCGGGATTGGACTTGGGGTTCTTTTTCCGTGTAATTGCCATTATGAGCTTCTCGTTTGGGATCGTTTTATCAGGAGGCCTTGCGTTGGGTGAAGCGATCGATTGCAGGCTCTATCAACTCCTGGGCCAAGTGGCCGAAATCGTAACCTGCGCAGGATGCGCTTTTGGGAAGCAAGCTGGTTTCGGTGAGTCCCGGAAGGGTGTTAACCTCAAGAAAATGTGAATGTCCGTCTTCACAGACGATAAAATCCACTCGAGCGAAATCACGGCACCCGCAAACGTCGAAGGCCGTACGAGCAGCCTCTTTCACCTCTTCCTCCACCTCACAAGGCAAAACGGCGGGATAGCGGTATTCGGTCTGTCCCGACTGGTACTTTCGCTCGTAGTCGTAGACACCACCAAGCGGAATGACCTCCACCACTCCGAGAGGCTTGCCCCGCAACACGCCAACGGTCAACTCACGACCACGGATTCGTTTTTCAATCAACCAGTTCCCCTTGGGCAATTCGGGAAGCAAGGCTTCCAATTCTTGTTCACTTTTAACGACTCTCAACCGAACACTGCTTCCTTGGTCGGTAGGCTTGACGATCAAATCGTTTCCGAGAGTAGCAACCAAATCACTTGCGGAAACCTCGCTTAGATCACGGAAGAATCTTCCGGGAGCAACTCGAACGCCGGCTTCCCATACCCGATTTTTCGCCAGGTGCTTTTCCATGCACAGCTTGCTCGAGGTGGAACAGCTTCCGGCGTACTCGACTCCGCGCTCATCCAAGAGTCTCTGCAGGGTGCCGTCTTCTCCAAAAGTTCCGTGAATGGCGGGAAACACGATCGTATCCGAGCCGTCCAAGTCGGGCGGAAGAGCAGTTTGCTCCAAGTCCACGAGGGTGACGCCAAAGCGGTCCCGGAGGGCGGATGAAATCGCTTGTCCTGTCTCAAGTGAGACCTCTCGTTCTTCTCCCACACCGCCTGAGAGCACCGTAATCGATGGTAAATTATTTTCTGTCATATATGAGTACCCGCCAACTCGTTAAGGCCACCACAGCCATTGGTTTTCAGTGTTCAATCAATTCAATGCTTCCTCCCAGCTTTTCCCCAGAAGGGTGACTTCAGGTTGCAGTTCCACACCAGTGGAATCCTTAACCTTTCCGCGCACACGACGGATCAGGCTAATAACCTCATCCGCGGTAGCACCACCTTGATTGACGATAAAATTCGCGTGGACGTTCGAAATCGAGGCAGCTCCGAGGGACTCTCCCTTGAGACCGTGATGGTCGATGAGGCGTCCGGCGGAATCGTCGGTCGGGTTCCGAAAGATGCACCCGGCACTGGATTCGCGAGGTTGCGATGCCCAACGTTTCTTGGAAAATTCGTCTATTCGTTGACGAACCTCGGTCTTGGTCGAAAAACCGGTGGCCCGAAGACGAGCCCGCAACACGATGCCCTCCTTGGCCTCTGCGCAAATACGATACCCGACGGTTAGGTTTTCGCCTGCAATCTCACGGACACGACCGTTCGGCATAAGGAAAGTCACGGTCTCGACAAGGTCGCAAGTCTCCCCGCCCATGGCGCCGGCATTCATTCGCAAGGCTCCACCCAAGGTGCCGGGGATACCTTCCAGAAACTCAAAGCCTGCCAGCCCGTGTTCACAAGCCAACCGGCAAATTTCTTTCAACTTGGTTCCGGCCTCGACAACAAAAGTATCGTCGCCGACTAGACGAACTTCTCTCCAAGCAGGCCCTATGAGACGAAGAGCCAGACCGGCAAAACCATCGTCGGGCACGATCAAGTTGGAACCACGTCCCATTACGAAAAAAGGGAAATCGAAGAGGGAACAAGCATCCACCAATTCGCGCAAATCCTCCGAACAGGAAGGTTCCGCATATGCGGTGGCGGAACCACCTACCCGCAAAGTAGTCTTGTCGGCCAACGGTTCGTCCATGCGAATGATACAGTCCTTCGACAAGCGCGTTTGAAGATAATCGGACCATGCGCGCCAAGCATCGCCGCTTGACAGTTGCCAGAAGGCAAAGGCGTGAGCATGTCGATCCAGATCACCCGCACCCAGAAACAAAACTTGATCACCTTCGGGAGGTGCTGTTCCGATGGCATCCCGCAAGTCTGAAAAATGCGAGAAGACCCGCGTCGCCTTGCGAAGACGAGGGGGCAAGTAGCCCATCATTTTCTCCACCGACCCATCGACGTCCGGAGACTCGAAAGCGCCATAGGTAGGCAGAAGAAACAAATCGTCGGCCGCGGACAATTCCTCGGCGAACTCAGCGATCAAGTCACGTGTTCGTGAATAGCGATGAGGCTGAAAGACGACCTTCAGCCGACGCTCGGGAAAGTGATTTTCGGCTTCCGCCAATACGGCGCGAATTTCCGTGGGATGGTGGGCGTAGTCCTCCAATACAAGCCGGTCGGGCGATTCGGCAAGAACGACTTGTCGACGGGCGAGGCCCGGAAAATCAGTCAACTCCTCCGAGTCAGGATTTAGGCCGAGATAACGACATGCAGCAAAAGCAGCGGCCGCATTACGTGAATTGTAGGCTCCGGGTTCGAGAGAATTCTCAAAAGTGATCGTTGGACAGGTTGCCGAGGATTGAGCCAATTTCACCAGCTCATCACCCTTAGGAATAATGACGGCGCTCTTGGTACGAGAAAAAAGTCCGCCAAGCGTTTCGCTAAACCCCTGTTGCGAAGAATATTGAGCGGTGTGATCCCAATCGCAGTTTAAGCAGAGAGTGACGGTTGGGCTAAATCCATCGATAGTCCCGTCGCTCTCGTCCACCTCGATTACAACCCAAGGCGAATTCGAATACGCTCCGGGAGGGATCTCCGAATCACGAAACAATCCTCCGACGAGGTATCCGCATGGAAAACCGGCTTTACGCAAAAGCCACGCAAGCATCGCCGCAGTGGTGGTCTTTCCGTGACTTCCGACCACGGCCAAAACTTTGCATTCGGCAGTCAGCTTAGCCAGAAAATCTCCTCTCCTCAAAACAGGTACGCCTTGCTCCTTCCATTGATCCAAGACAGGCAGGTTCTCGGCAATGGCGGAAGACCTAACCACGACGTCGGGACGAAAACTAGGAACGGGTTCCGAAAGAATACGCACTCCGGATTTTTCAAGCAAACTGCGGACAGGTTCCCGAAACGAGTCGTCAAAAGCTTCCACATCGACACCTGCTCCATGCAAGTACATGGCCAATGGAGCCATACCCATGCCACCGGCCCCTAGAAGAAAGCATTTGCGAGGAACCTTCATCCGGCAAAAGGCAGGGCGCCTGCAACGACGTCGGGATTACCGCTTTCTTTTAGAACATTGGTGACGTCGAAAACGATTTCCGACACCACGTCTCCGGGGTCGGTCGCCACCAAGTTCCGCCGCAAAACTGCTCGAAACTCCTCGTTGAACATTACTTCGCGGGCTTCCTCAAAAAGCAATTCCCCGATCTGATCCTGCGGACATACGATGGCAGCGCCCTTCTGCTCGATAAAGGAGGCGTTAAGGGCTTGGTGATCGTCCGCCGCAAAGGGGTAAGGAACCAAAATCGAAGGGACGCGACATCGAACGATTTCGGAAATAGAACCTGCGCCGGCTCGAGAAATCACCAAGTCAGCGGCGGAAAGAACGGTGCTCATCTCATCGCTGAAAGGCACGAACCTCATTGGCACGGAAGAACCGTCGGGATCCGTCATCTCAACAACGCCCGAACTTTCATTACCCATTCCCGTAAGGCAATAAACACTGATCCCATCCGAGGCGAATGCCTCCAAATGCTCTTTTACCCATTTGTTGAGAGAGGCTGCGCCTTGGCTTCCGCCCAATACCACGAGCAGTCGTTCGGCGGAACCCACGCCCAAACTCCTGCGGGCTCGTTCCCGTGGAATTCGACGAAATTCTCTGCGGAGCGGATAGCCCAGGTTACGAACCACTTTGGAAGAAACGCCATCCATCCTGATTCCTTCCGGCAGGTATAGCCTACTCGCCTTTTTGCGAAGCAAACGCACAGCACGTCCGACAGCTCGATTGGCTTCATGCAGAAACACCGGTATCCCGCGACTACGCGCTGCCAAAACCGGCCCGACTGAGGTAAATCCGCCAAAACCAAACAAAGCGTCCGCCCCAATGTTGCGATAGAATCGGAGCGAATGAAAATAAGAGGACACCAAGCCCTTGGCGAACCGGCCTAATCCGATCGGGGTTTTAAGAAAAGGAGCACCGGGGACGCGTTCGAAACTAAGTTCGGGATAATTCTCCGCCAGACGCGAATCGACCATTTTGTTGCTGATAAACATCCAACAGGGGTAGCCTTTTTCTTCCAAACTCTGTGCAAGCGCGATCCCGGGAGTCAGGTGACCTCCGGTTCCTCCGCATGCTATTACGACGTTTCTCATGATGCTGTAATCATCTCATCCCTCGCTACAATTCTCTCGACCGCGAGAGGACGGGACCTCCCCAGCTTCGGAATACGTTTAGAATCAAACCGATCAGCACGAAAGTAACCATCAAGTTGGAGCCTCCATAGCTGATAAAGGGTAACGACATGCCTTTGGTAGGCATGGAACCGGTCACGACGCCCACGTTGATGATCGCCTGTAGAGCGATTGCTAAAATAGCTCCTGAACCAATAAGAAAAAGGTATAGATTTGGAGCCTCCCTCAATCGCCAGGCAACCAGAACGAACAATGCGAGGAAGCATGCGACGATTCCGAGCGAGAAAATCAGACCGAGTTCCTCGCCGATTACGGAAAAGATAAAGTCGGTATGAGCCTCGGGCAGGAAATGCATCTGCTGTCTTCCCTTGCCGAGCCCTACTCCATCGATCCCTCCAACACCGAAAGCGAGCATACCTTGCCAAAGTTGGTAGGCGCTGTCGTTGGCATTGGCCTCTACGTCGAGAAATGAAGTGACTCTTCGAATTCGCACGGGGTCTAGATAAACCAGCACAGCGAAGCCGGATACGGCCAAACCAGCAAAAGGAAGCAACCATCGTAAACTGACCCCGGCCAGAAACATCATGGTTGCGCCGACAGCCCCGCACAGAAAGGTCGTACCGAAATCGGGTTGCAACATAATCAAACCGAGGACGAGTCCGAGAACTAGGGAGGGGCAAACAAAACCTCGCCAGAGGGACTTGATCTCCCTTTGATTCGCGGAAAGGTAAACGGCAAGAATCAAAACAAGTCCGATCTTGGCGAACTCCGAAGGTTGCAATCGCAAAGGGCCCAAACCAAGCCAGCGCTGAGCTCCATTCACCTTGACCCCGAACCCCGGAACCAAAACCAGTACCAATGCCAGAGCACAGATGCCATAGAGCAGCCAAGCCCGTTTGCGTAGCCATTCCAGATTGACGAACGCCGAGATTCCCCCTGCCACGATCGAGAGGCACAACCAAATTGCCTGCTTGGAGACCAAGGCGTGCGGACCGCTTTTCGTTACGGCACCCGCACTGAAGAGCATAACCAGACCCAAAGTCGTAAGGGCCAACGCTACGGTGATGACGAAAACGGGAATGAAGTGGCCACCGCTCATCGATGAACGCGTTGCCGTAGCTTGTCCAACGATCATATTTTACCACCACCCAATTTCGACTTTTGCCTTATTCGAACAAGAAACTCATTCCTCGGGAGCATCCACCACGGGGGGCTTATCGTTCTTGAAGAAATCTTCCAAGTTGGGATCGGGAGTGGCGGGAGGAGGGATAGTAGGAGTTGTAACCGGATCCACGGGAGATGGCGCCAAAGGAATAGGAGGAGTTGCCCCAGATACAGACAAGACTTGACCGACTCGAATGCTGTTGGCATTCGTCATTCCGTTCAGTTCCATTAGTTTTGCCACTGTCGTGCCGTAGGTGACGGCGATGCGGGATAGGTTGTCACCGGAACGCACCGTGTGAGTGTTACCTCCCAGCGAAGGTTCCGGCGTTGGAACCGGTGTAGGTGTGCTTGGAATTGATCCACCACCGCCAGGTATAACGAGAGTTTGGCCGATCCGGAGAGTGTCGCCGGATAGTCCGTTCGCGGTCCGCAACGCCTGTATGGATACACCATGGGAAGAAGCGATTCGAGTGAGATTATCTCCTTTCTTAATGACATAGGAAGTAGCTCCCGGAGAAACAACCGTAGGATCCGGCCCGGATGGCGCCCCAGTTCCGCCGGTGGCAGTGGTTCCGGCCCCCGGCACTAGAACTTCCTGCCCGATACTTAATGAGGCATTTTTGTTCAATCCCGGATTTGCCCCGAGGAGGGCATTCAAGGATACGTTATTCTTGCGGGCAATTCCCCAGAGGGTGTCTCCTCTCGCAATTTTGTAAACGCTTACTCCCTCGGGTCGCAGGCCAACTCCAGTAGCATCCCCCGTCGCGGGATTAACGATTCCTTCCGTCCCTCCGGGAACGATCAATTCGCCCGGATTGGGTCGAGTGGGAGAAGACCGCCCCCCTGGCGCTGTTCCTGATGCCGACTCACTTGGCGGATCCTCAGTCTCGGTACCTGCGTTAAAGGCAGGATCCACTCCGGTCTCGGGAGGAGAAGTTTCTGTAGTTCCGTTTTGGTCTCCCTTGCCCTTCTTGAGGCTATTGCAACTGGGTTGGAACATCACGAGGAGGATTACTCCCACGTGCAAGGACAATACAATTCCGAATATTTTAGTTAGTTTCATGGTACGGTTCTCCTATTTATAATCTCTTAAGCCTGCGTAACTGGAGTACGCCTACGCGTGCGATCCTTCAATTGTAAAACATATCGAACGAATGTTTTTCCGCGTTCCGAGTAATCCGAATAAGTGTCAAAACTGGCAAATCCCGGACTTAAAAGAATGTCCGTGGCTTCGCGAACGTCTTCAAAAGCCGCTTTAACGGCTTGGGTCAGTTCCCCGAAAACATTGGAAGGCAATCCAAAGGCGGAAAGCCGCTTGCCGAGTGAAGGCCCCGTCTCGCCAATGAGGTAAGCTCTGGCTACAAGCTTGTGGATACGTTGTGCAAATGCCTCCTCATCGGCACCCTTGGATTGTCCGCCACCTATCCAGAAAGCTTTACCCGCGAAATGCCGGCACGCCGCCAATGCGGCAGAAAAATTCGTGGCCTTTGAATCGTTCCAAAAGGTCGCGTTGCCTACGGTTGCAACTTTTTCCAACCGATGCGGTTCGCCAACAAATTCGGCCAACACCTTAATCACGGACTCATCGCTTATTCCCTGCGAATCTGCAAAAGCCAAGGCGAGAGCAAGATTTTCTCTCTGAGGAAAAGTAGCAAATGGAGAACCCTCGGGAACGGAGACCCGATTCGCATCTTCCCTTGAAATTGTTTTTGGTTGGCAAGACAAAGTCACTCCCATTTTGCGAACAGACTCAAGTACGGAAACACCAGCGAGAAACGGACCGCTTTCCAACCTGTCGACCAATTGACCTTTTGCCCGGATATAAGACGGCATGTCTCCATGACGGTCGAGATGATCCTCATCAATGTTTGTCCAGATTACCGCATCTGGCCGTAAAAGCCTAAGATTCTCTGTCTGAAAAGAACTTAGTTCGAGCATAGCCGTAATCGAACTATCCCGCCTTTCGGCAACCAAGTCCGAAAACGAGTAACCTACGTTTCCCGTAGCCACGGCGGATCGGTTCGTTTCATTGAATAGTTTCGCCAGAAAGCGAACCAAGGTGGTCTTGCCGTTCGTGCCCGTCACCGCCACAATTTCACCAGGCCAAAAAGCCGAGGCGAAATCAGCTTCCCCCAGTACATTCATGCCCGCTTTTTTCGCTATTTCGATCCAAGAGTGATCCGGGGCGAACCCCGGGCTCACAACCGCGACCGAGCAAGCCTTTGCCTCCGTCCACCCGAAGGCTCGGCTTTGCTGGTCGAAGGTCGCGTATTCCCAATCCAATGAGCGTAGAAGTTTTTCCACTCCTCTACCGCTCACACCCGCGCCAAGAATTGCGACGGGTTTACGCCGCAACTCATGCCAATCCAAAGATAATTTACTCACTGCGCCCATCCTACCGTAGTTTCAATGTCGCCAAGCCAACAATGGCGAAGAGTAGTGAAAGAATCCAGAAACGGATTACCACCTTCGTTTCCTTCCAGCCTTTCAGCTCGAAATGGTGGTGAATGGGAGCCATTCGAAAGATTCGATTGCCCGTCAACTTGAAAGAAGCCACTTGCAGTATGACCGATGCCGCTTCGATAACGAAAATTCCGCCCACGATGACCAAGGTGAAGGGTTGATGAATCATCAACGCGATTATCCCCACAAGCCCCCCGATGGCCAGGGACCCCGTATCCCCCATGAACACTTCCGCCGGAGGAGCGTTGTACCAAAGGAAGGCCAGGCAACCTCCCAGAAGAGCTGCGCAGACTACGGTAAGTTCTCCCGTTCCGGGAACCATGCTGATGAGGAGGTAGTCGGAAATGATCGAGTTTCCGGAGGCATAAGCCATGAGCCCGTACGCCAAAGCCACCGTAACGGTACAACCTATTGCCAGTCCATCCAGTCCGTCGGTTAGGTTTATGGCGTTGCTCGAGCCGCAAAGTGTAAAAAAGAACAGTACGAAAATGGCTGTCAAAGGCATCGCCTGCCACAAGACTTCCTTGTAGAACGGAACCCACAGCTGGGACATTTTTGCCGCGCTGCCCGAGGCATTCCCCTTGATACCGGTAAGCATTTCGCCGACAGGTCCAATCAAAAGATACAAGGCTACGGCCACGGCGATTAGTTGGCCGAGAAGTTTCATTTTCCCGGACAACCCCTTGCTGTTTCTCTTCGCGACCTTTAGATAATCGTCTGAAAATCCTACCACTGTGAGCAATGCATAAACCACCAAAGCCGTAACCACGTAAATATTCGGGTCGGCCCAAAGTAAAGAAGACAATACCACCGACACAAAGATGAGTAGACCTCCCATCGTAGGGGTGCTCGCCTTCTCCTTGTGCAAGCCCGCCAGTGCTCCCACTTCCTCCTCGCTTCGGAATGCTTGCCGCGCATCCAAGGAGCGGAGGAGGGCAAACAGGCGCGGCCCAAGATAAAACCCAAGAAAAAGCGAGGTCAAGCCCGCCATCATGGCGCGAACGGAAATGAATTGAAACAAGCGCAAAGGGCCGAACAGGTCCTCCAGATGTTGAAGATAAGTCAGCATCCGGCATATTCCATCTTCCCTTCTTCAGTGGCCCAATCGGGCACGAGCGTTTCCAAAGCGTTTGTCCTGCTCCCCTTTAGTAAAACAGCTCCCTCGAACTCGCTCACTAATGATTCGGCCTCCAGTACGTCAGCAACTGATTCAATCGATTCTCTTTCGATTCCGGACTGAAGAATCCCGGCCTTCATCCATTGAGCTTTTTCGCCGATGAGGAGAACCTTGTCGGATGGACCAATATTAATTCGAGAGCCTGTTTCTTGGTGTAATCGGGGACCTTCATCACCTAGCTCCTCCATTCCGCCCAAGGTCAAGAGTTTTGGAAGGTCTCCGGCTTGGCGTTGGAAGAAGCGGATGGCATCCAGCATGGACGCCGGGTTGGCGTTGTAACAATCCACATAGTAAAAATTCCCTCGGCCCTTTAGCCATTTGCCCCTTAGGGCCGAGGGTTTATATTGGGGCAGGCGTTCAAATATCTCATCTTCCGAAACGCCCAACTCCAGCGCTGCCGCCACTGCTAGAGCACAGTTACTTGCCATTCCTTCCGACACCAACGGCAGAGGGAATGATAGGGGTGGGTAACCGCGTCGCCTTAGCCTAAGCGACGCGGTATCCCCAACCCTGTTTGTTTCAGTCTTCGTATCGAAAAAGAGGAATCCCTTGGGAGGTTCCTCCGTAGGGTCTCCATATTTTAGGACAAGGGTTTCCGCCTCGCCCTCTTGGACCTCTTGAAATGCATCGAATCGTAAACAATGCTCGGGAAAGATTGCTGTCTTTACGGTTCCGGATTCTTGAATTAACCTAGCTTTCTCTTGAGCCACCTTCGTCTCGCTTCCCAATCCCTCCAGATGAGCCGACGCCACCATGGTTACTATAGAAATATCGGGAGCAATTGTCTTGGCCAATTTAGCCATCTCCCCGATTTGATTGATTCCAGCCTCGACCACGGCCTGGCGATGAAGGGAATGTTCCAGTCGGAGCAAAGTCAGTGGAACCCCCAACAAATTGTTGAAATTGCCGTCAGTCGCTAGACAAGTATCAGGTCCAAGTAAAAGTTGGAGAGCATCTTTTGTCGAGGTCTTGCCACAGCTCCCCGTCACACCGACAATTTTTCCTTTGAAATTGCTTCGATGCATGTGAGCTATCCGGAGAAAGGCCTCGCCCACGGCGGGCGTCTTGAGTTGGGGTAGATCGGACTCTGCTACGAAATGATCCACCATAGCGGATGATGCCCCTAATCTAGCTGCATCCCTGATGAAATCGTGCCCGTCACGTTCCGCCCTTACGGCCACGAACATCTCACCCGACTCCATCTTTCGGGAATCATGAGAGAAGCCTGAAACCAAGTTTCGGGGAGAGTGATTCCACTCTCCTCCTGACCATTCAGCCAATGATTCGGGGTCAAAAAACGGCATTAGAATCCTAAAGATTTTGCATTCAAAAGTTCATCGGCAACAAGACGGTCGTCGAATGGGATCGAGGTGTACTGAACCTCTTGAAAAGCCTCATGTCCCTTACCTGCAATGAGAACGCAGTCATCTTTATCCGAAGCATCCAGAGCCAAGCTAATAGCCCTTCGGCGGTCATCCACAAAGTTGACCTTAGATCGCTTGGGCAGACCTTTTCTCATGTCGCGAAAAATGTCATCCTGCGGTTCAGTCCGAGGATTGTCGGAAGTAGCCCAGGATTCGTCCGCACCTGCAGAAGCCACTCGTGTCATTTCCATTCTCTTGCCTCTATCTCGATCACCTCCGCAACCAAAAACTAGATGTAGTTTCCCTTGAGTAAATTCGCGCAACATACCAAGTGCATTGCGGAGCGCATCCGGGGAATGAGCATAATCAACCAACACCTTGTAGGGTTGACCTCTCTCAATTGGTTCCATCCGACCATCCACCCCGTTGAATGTACCCACCTTGTGAACGACCTTTGAAACAGAAAAGCCCATTGCGTAAACAATTGCCAGACTCGCTGCTATGTTCATTAC
>CAWVZQ010000036.1:0-14552 GCA_963934405.1 uncultured Opitutales bacterium
ACGGGAGACAAACTTTGGGAGCGAGTAACTTCATTCCCCGATAAAGAACCTACTCACAAGACAAATCCTTTCTGTTCCGCTTCTCCGGCCACGAACGGCAAGTTGGTCGTAGTCACTCTCGGGTCGGCAGGCATGGTCGCCTATGACTTCGAGGGGAAGGAGGTCTGGCGACGCAAAGATCTCGGTCCAGAACGTCACCTCTGGGGCACAGCATCCAGTCCAGTGCCCTATGGCAAGACCTTCATCCAGTACCGAGGCCCCGGCCCCTTGGTATTCATGCTTGCACTCGATGCCGCCACCGGAGAAACCGTATGGAAACGCGACCTGGCCAAAGCTCAAGGCAAAGACGAGAAGCACTGGTTCGGAAGTTGGAGTACGCCCGTCTTGCGGAATAACCATGGTCGCGACGAACTGTTGCTCGGCTTGCCAAAGAGGCTGGTCGCCTTCGACCCAAAGACGGGCAAGGAAATCTGGTGGTGCAATGGTCTCGGCGAACTCGTCTACAACAATGCCGCCAGTTCAGGTGATTATGTCCTCGCCACCTCCGGCTACGGCGGTCGCGCCCTTGGCGTAAAGGCAGGCAAGAATGCCTCAGGCGACATCACCTCCCAACGACTCTGGATCACCACGAAGCGAAACCTGCAACGGATCGGCACGGGAGCAGTGGTTGGAGGCTATTACTACATCTTGACCGAACCAGGAATCCTCCAATGTATCGAAGTCGCCACAGGCAAGATCGTAAAGCAAGCCCGAGTGGGGAAAGGGGGCAACTGGGGTTCGGTCACCCATATTGGAGGGAAGCTCTACGTCACCAACCAAGGCGGCCAAACCCTCGTCATCTCGGCGAATCCCGACTTTGAAGTCCTGACCACAAATCCCGTAAACGAAATGACAAGAGGTTCCCCCGCCTTTTCAGATGGACAAGTATTTCTACGCACCTACGAACGCCTATGGTGTTGGGGAAAGTGACTGGTCGTGCCTCTACACAAAAAACTGGAGGATATGACTACTTTCCCTTGCCCCAGCGTTTCTCCCAGATTGCAGCCATTTGGGTGACGCGCTCAGGGTACTTGGCGGCAAGGTTCTGGGTCTCTGTACGGTCATCTTCGAGGTGATAGAGGGCCCAGGGACGCCTGCCTTCGCGGACGATCTTGTACTCGCCCTTGACGATGGCATGGGTACCGCTGTGATTGAAGACATAGGCGTGGTCGGGGTCAACGGCTTCACCTTTTAGGATCGGAACCAGCGAGAAACTTTCGTGGTCTTTGGTTTCCTTGCCGTTGAATTCTTTTGGGTACTTGGTTCCGGCGAGCTCGAGGCAGGTGGCCATCATGTCGATGACATGGCCTCTTTGGTCGGAGATAGACCCAATCTTGGCCTTTAACCCGGCGGGCCAATGAAAGATAGCGGGAGTGCAAGCCCCGCCGTTGTGAACATTCGACTTGTAGCGGCGCATGGGGGTGTTTTGAGCATTGGCCCAGTTGTGCCCAACACTGCCGTAGGTCATGGGACCACCCATGGGTACGTCGAACTTGTCGCCCACGGCAATGGTCTTACCGGCTTTCTTGGCCTTGGCGAGAATGTTGTTTGCTGTGTTCCATCCATTGCCGCCGAGATGTTCGGGGCAGGCACCGTTGTCGTGGAAGTAGATGATCAAGGTGTCGTCCAGTTGCTTGGTTCGCTTAAGTGAATCGACGACCTTCCCCACGGCCTGATCCATGTGGTCGACCATCGCGGCGTAGATTGCCATGTTGCGGATGCGCCAGGGCTTGTGATCGATGGCGTCCCATGGCTTGACCCGATCTTCAAGCGGAGGAAGAGGCCACCGTTCCTTGTCGATGACACCCATCTTCAGCATGCGGGCATATCGCTCCTTGCGAAGTTTCTCCCAGCCTCCCTCATAAGTATCGAGGTACTTCTCGATAGATTTTTCCGGAGCGTGAATCGGCCAGTGAGCAGCAGTGAAGGCAACGTATTGGAAAAATGGCTTGTCAGATTTTGCGAATTCCTCGATTTGACGACTAGCCTCCACACCTATCCGATCGGTGTAGTAGTAGTCCTCCTCGTCGACCTCAGTGAACTCGGTGTTACGGGTCAAGGTATAGGGGTCGAAAAAAGAACCAGCCCCGGTCATAGTCCCGTAGAAGTCATCGAACCCGCGCTGAATGGGTCCATCCTTGGCGGGATTCTTGCCCAAGTGCCACTTGCCGACCATGCCCGTCTGGTAACCGGCAGGCTTAAGAAGCTCGGCGATGGTGACTTGGCCGTTGCCGAGACCGTTACTGTAGATACCGGACAAGAGGGTAGCTCGGGTCGGCCAGCAACGGGCAGTATTGTAAAACTCTGTGAAGCGCAGGCCGTTCTTGGCCAACTTGTCGAGGTTAGGGGTATCGATTTCTCCTCCGAAACAGCCAAGATCGGAAAAACCCATATCGTCAGTAAGGATGACAAGGATGTTCGGTCGGTCCGCGGCGTGACCAAAAAAAGCAAAGTGAAGGAAGAAAAAGGAAGAAAGAATATATTTCATGACTAAACCATGTTTTGAAAAGGGTAAGAGGTGCAATCCGATTCAAAAGAATTATCCCAAAAGTCTGAGAAACAGTAGAATGATTCCAAGAAATAATCTATAAAAAGTTGATCATAAGAAATCTCCAGTCTTGAGATTTTTTTAAAAAAAACCAACCTGATCATCTATGACTTTGATCCAATCCAATCCAAATTGCGGGACTTTTGCTCTTTCTGTCGCAGCCTTGCTTACCTTAGCTCTTCCCTGCCATGCAGAAAATGCTGAGGGAGTCGCCATTGCAGCAATTGAAAGCATAGGAGGAACGGTTCGAGGAATTGCCCAGAACTCGGATGAGCTCGAAGTCGACTTTCATCTAAATGGCACAGACCTAAATGACGAAGATCTCAAACATGTTTCAAAGTTAAAGAACGTCGCTTCACTGCATCTTGGAGGAACCAAAATAACTGGTGCCGGGATGAGGCACTTAAAGGGATTGAAAAAACTTCAGAGACTTCATCTTGAGAAAACAGAAGTGGACGACGAAGGTCTCGCCGAACTCGTGGGTTTGTCTGAACTCGAATACCTCAACCTCTATGCCACAAAAACAACTGACGCTGGGATGGGGTATCTGGTTGGTCTCAAAAAACTAAGGCGACTCTACCTTTGGCAAACCAAGGTTACCGAGGATGAGGTGACTAAACTCGAGAAGGTTCTTCCCGGTCTCATGATAGATACCGGAGCCGATCTCTCTACGGTCACTTCGTCAGATCCTCCGGCAAAAAAGGTTGATCTCAAATGGATTCCGTCAGGAACCGTGGAACCACCCCGGTCACGCAATGGTCCTAACACTGCCATTCACTTCGAAAACAAGTCGGGTAAAAAGGTAAAGCTTTTCTGGGTGAAATATTCAGGTGGTCTGCAATTATATGGTGAACTCCCTATCGGAGGAACTCGTCGCCAAAACACCTATTCGGGAAACACTTGGGTTATCACCGATGAAAAAGACAACAGACTTGGCTACTTCATATCCGTAAAAGAGGAGGGTCGGGCAGTAGTTCCGGTCCTTAAATAAGAAAACTGATTAGTGTTGGATCAAAAATCCTTGTAGCTACTAACCACTTAGAAAACACATTAACTTAATGTACACCTATTGTTTGAAAATTATAAAAGCAAAATTATTTGATAACTTCATAATCGGGATAATATTGTTTGCAGGCCTTCTCGTAGGCGTACAGACATACAAGGAATTTGCCAACCGACACATCGAAATCCTGACTTTTCTCGATAGTCTAGTCCTGTCCATTTTCACCCTCGAAGCCGTCATCAAGATTTTGGCGGAAGGCAAGCGACCAATTAACTATTTTCGCAACGCTTGGAATGTCTTCGATTTTCTCATCGTTACAGTCTGCCTAATGGAACCCTTGCTTCCATTGGACGCTGAATTCCTGCCAGTATTACGACTAGCCCGCATTCTACGAGTCTTGCGACTGGTCACTGTCGTCCCCAAGTTACAACTGATAGTAGGCACCTTACTCAAAAGCATACCTTCGATGTTTTATGTCTGCATCTTACTCTTTTTGCTGTTCTACATGTATGGTGCAATGGGAGTCTTTCTCTATGGAGATAACGATCCCATACACTTTCGGAACCTTCAGACCGCCTTGCTGTCTCTCTTTCGCGTAACCACCTTAGAAGACTGGACCGATGTCATGTACATCAACATGTATGGCTCGGACAACTATGGTTACTCTCCTGAGGACCTTGCAAGGTGGACGCCGGTTCCCACAGCTTCTCCTTTGGGAGCCGCATTCTTTTTTGTTAGCTTTGTCCTAATTGGAACCATGGTAGTGCTCAACTTGGTGATCGGCGTAATCATGAATAGCATGGATGAAATGAACGCTGAGATGGCGTTGAACGAAAGGATAAAACTTCGTCGCGAGTTGGAGGACCCGATCCGTGAAGGGATGGAGGACTTTCATGAAAGGTTCCTAGAACTGAACGAAGAAATTCAGGTCATCAAGAAACTGATCCAAAAAGAAAGAAAAAGCTAATGGTCAGATCGAGGTGCCACCTCAACTTAGGTGGTTGATCTCAATCAAATGACCCATCGAGTTGGAATAAGTACGCAAAAAGATCCGCTAATTCCTTGTGATCTAGAGTCTGAGCGGTAGGCGGCATCAGGCTACCTAAGGATTCGATCCGAGCCACTTCACGGCGACTGAAGCCTTCCCTTTTCCCCGTCGTAAAATCACTAAGGAGTACGATATCGGAGGAGCGAGCCTGTTGCTGATAACCCTGCAGCACGCGACCACCTTGGAGGGTGACACGTGTTAAGGAATAGCCTTCCTTGACCTGCCTTGTAGGCCACAACACCTCGGTCACGATGCGTTCCCGCGGTACACTAGAGCCGATTGCAGAAATTTCCGGCCCTATTCGGCCACCCTCATGAACGACCTTATGGCAAGCAGCACAACCTAGGCGAGCGGAGTGGAAAAGTTCTTTACCACGCAATAGATTACCATGCTTTCCTTGGACGACCAACTGGTCGACCAAACGGTCCGTAAACTTCATCCCAATAGCGGAGACACCGGCCAATTCGTCGAATTTGTACGCCAAGTCCTCATGAACCAACCCGGAAGAAATCCACACTGAACGCAACCACTCGCCTTGGGAACGATCAAACTTCACATCACTCAAAGCCTTGGCCAACAAGCGACCACCGCCCCGAAAAGAAACAAAACTAGACAAGAGGGTTGAAATATCGCTGACCTCAGTGCTGCGAAGCATGAGTCCAGCTGCCATATTGGCAGCTTGAGCAGAATCTAATCTGATCATCGCCACCATCGCGGACACTTGGAGAGTAGACTCATTGTCAGCGGCAATTCGCACTAATATATTTTTGGCATTCGAACCACCGAGAGAGCCTAACGCCTGGATTGCAGCAAGCCGCAAGCCGTCTGAAGAATTTTTGGTTTGAGCCAGTTCATTGGCATGCTCTCTGAATTCCTCGACTTTCCAATGAGCTACCAATCTCATCGCGGCGACTTGCGTTTCGAGGTGGTCGTACTCGAACAAGTTCTCCAATGGTGTGACGACCTCAAGTTTGGGTCGATCACGATCGGCCAAGTTATTCAAAAGGGTGGGGCTTGGAGGATTCAGCTTAAGAACCAGTTCCATTTCCTTGCCTCCACCAGTAGTGATCAAACTTCGTCCAAGAGCAACTCGAGCCTCCCCTTCAGCTTCCCCGGAAAGCAGTAGTTTTTTAATCTCTTCGAGCAAACCTCTAGCGTCTGCCTTTCCCAGTACTGCGGGCAAGCCAATCCTACGATCGCCAAAGTCCACTTCACCACGCCGAAACGCAGGAACCCATGCTGGTTTAAGATGATGCACCGCTTGGGAAAAGGCGTAATCGATCCAGCGGTCTCGTGTCGACTCTGCCACGCTGGCAACGACCAAAATCGAGTGCGAATCGGGGATTTGGCCAGCAGCAAGAACAGCCTCCATGCGCACCCGAGGATGGCTATCATATGCGGCGAGTTCCAAAAGTTCAAAGACATCATTCAGTCGCAGACCCCAGCGCCCGACGATCCGAGTGGCATAGGCCCGTGCTCGGGGGTCCTCTACTTGCAGGAGCTTACGGACCATAGGCTCATCGGGCTTTTCCATCCATGCTAGCAGCAGGACAGCTTGAAACAGGCGCTGTTCTTGATCCTCGCCTTTTTGGGTTGCCCAAGGACGGAGGACAGAAAAAACCTTCTCGAAGTCACGGGCCGCAAGAACCTGTTTCGCCTTTAGGCGAGTCCAGCGCTCGGTCGACATGAGCGCATTCAGCAATTGCTTGTTACTCGCGGTAGCCAATTGCGGTGACTTGATAACCCCTTCCTTTGGGGCGATTCGCCAGATCCGTCCATGGGTTTTGTCGCGTTCCGGGTGACGGTAGAAGTCATCTTGATGACAAGTAATCGGATTATACCAGTCCACTACGTATATGGCTCCATCAGGACCGACTTTGACATCGATGGGCCGGAAATTGCGGTGACTGGAACGGATCAATGGTTCCCGCCATACCACCTTGAATCCAGCCCCATCCTCAGATATGGCGAAGCGACTTACTTGGTTTCTCTTGTAATCCCCGACGATGAATTCTCCCTGCATTTCTTTAGGCAAGTTGGCAGCTCCGATGCACTCGATTCCGCAGTAGCCACCAGGTTGACCGATGCGAGGCAGGCGCAGACGGCGCTTAGCGGGGATCGATGCGGGTGTGAGGTAAGATATACCCCCGGCTCCGTCGGCAACCAGAGATTGGCCAAAATCGTCGAAGGCAACTCCCCAAGGGTTTCCCGGACCCATAAAGTCGTCCAAGAGGCCATCCAAGCGTAGGTTACCGGGTCTCAACCGGTAGACACCAGCCTGGTACAGAGAAGATATCCCATGCGGAGTCTCCACACGCGACTGGATACCGTCTCCCTGACAAAACCAAAGTTCACCATCAGGGGACCACACAAACGAGTTGATAGTTTGATGGGAATCCCCGTTTCCAAATCCGCTCAACAAGATCTTGCGTTCATCTGCAAGACCATCTCCATCACGATCTCGCAACTCCAAAAGTTCAGTACCTTGGCCGACATAAACGACTCCGTGACCAACCTCCATCCCGGTTGGTATGTTCAAGCCATCAGCATAAATCATCGACTTGTCGGCCCGGCCGTCTCCATCGAGATCGCGCAAAAGAATCACTTTGTCATTCGGCAACGCCCCTGGCTCGATTTGTGGATAGACGTCGGAGCATGCAACGTAAGCGTTACCGCTAGTGTCCCAGCGAATTGACAGTGGATTGGCTATCCCTAGGGACTCATCAGCAAAGAGATTGACCTCAAAGCCATCAAGGACCTCGAAGGCCAGCAGTTCCTTCTCGACATCTGCCTGATTGGAGCCACTCGGTTTGGATGGTTGCCGATTCATTATGACTTGTCCAGCAAACACCTGCTCTTCAGCTTTCTCGATGAGGTCGGGATAAGTCGACCACTCTTGCTTGAAAGAGGGTAGCCCTCGCGACGCATTGGAGAACACCCTGCGACTATCGTCTCCGAACAGGCACTTCCAGTTGGCCGGTCGCCAGTATTCGTACCACAACCGATGTTTTTCCCGCACTGCCTCGACCAACTGAGCAGGCGGTCTCGCTTGTCCCATCAAATCGCGAATGAAAGGTATTCTTCGTTTTACGGCCAGTTCCTCGACCGCATTGGAATATGCTTTCAGGAAATCTCCATTCGCCTGTTCCCATTCGAATGAAGGGGGTGCAAGCAAAGCTACGCGGCGTCCGTCGTGTGACAGTTGGTCAATCAACTTGTCGTATGCCTTGGTGAAATCTGCTAGACGACCCAGACCGTCAAGCGACTCGATCTTTCCGAACTGTGCGATCACCACGGTGGCACCCACCTTATTCAATTGCCCATTCAGGTCGCCAAAGGCTTTCCGCCGCCAACGTTCGGATACAGTAGTCTGAAGATACACCGTATCCCCTTCCCATGAGAGGTCTCGAAACCGAGGCCTGGCTTTTTTGTGACGATGGGTCAATGCAGCCTCGACTCGGCCCTCCTTTTGCATGCGTACCATATCAGTGCCACCGACAAAGGCCACCACATCGTCTTTTTCTAGAAAAAGATCGGTTAACGCATCAGCATTATTCGGGACAAGAAGAATGCCAAAAAGGATGCTGCTCGTTGTAAAAAAGACCAATCTCACCAATCATTCTCAAGGCAATCTGAATGAGGTTTGCAACTGCGAAACCAAAATGAAAGCGTGACATTCCCAAGAATGTAGCTCTTTCGGATCCGATTATTGGGAATAAACGAATGTTGCGTTAATTCAAATTTAACACTTCAAATTTCGACCATTATAATTCGAGACTCCATATAGATTTCAATAAAGACAACATGCTATCACCTAAAGAAGCACTTGATCATTTAAAGAAAGGCAACCGCCGCTTTGCCGAAGGTAAAGAGAGCCTTCATTCCATTGCCGATCCAAAGAAAAGGAAGGCTCTCATTGATAAACAGGAGCCATTTGCAATCATACTCGGATGCTCCGATTCAAGAGCGCCGGCAGAAATTCTCTTTGATCACGGACTAGGGGACCTGTTCGTCATTCGCGTTGCAGGAAACATCGTGGCTCCGTCTCAAATTGGTAGCATTGAATTCGCCGCCGAACGATTTGGTACCTCCTTGGTCGTGGTGCTCGGTCATTCTCGATGCGGTGCTGTTCGGGCCACTCTGGAGGAATTGGAACACCCACACGAACATCGTTCGCCCAATCTCGCATCGATTGTGGAATCGATCATTCCATCCGTTAAACCGTTGCTAGAAACCGACCTTAAAAACAAGCCTGAAGAACTTATGAGCAAAGCAGTTAGAGCAAACGTAAACGCTTCGGTTGAACAGCTAAAGTCCGGTTCTACAATGATCACTGAACTGATTGAAGGCAACAAACTAAAGGTACTTGGGGCAGAGTATGCCTTGGAAACCGGCTTAGTTGAATTCTATGAGGAACTCTAGCTCTTCATTACGGTCACCAAAATAAGAACAGTTCAACAGTTACCGATCAAACCATGTGCTTGTTCAGTAAGGAAAATGAGTACAGACAAGAAACTCTGCCCAAAGATTCGAGCGCTCCGGACAGAGCGACTCAATGAATTCAGGAGACGTGGTTACAAGTTTCTCGCCGATGCAATCCGAGCCTCCTCTGGCTCAAGTGCTGAACTTGAGCTCCTAGAGGCAATCACCGAGGAAGGGAAGGAATATCAGATTGAAGTAACCGCTTTCTGGGATGACAAGCCAGATCAGGATATTCGGGTCACCGCTGATGTACTGCGGGTTCCACTTCAGCCTCTCTTTGGTTTTATTCCAATTTCAATTTATTTCGGCGAGGCAGGTGACGACTTCATTATCCGTACAGATGGATCATTCGTTGATGAGTGAGTCCCAAATAATATGGCCAAGGCATAACATCCGAAGCACCGAATACAATTCAGTCTCAATGGTATTGTGAACCATTGAGTAATTGGAATCAGAGTAAAAATAAACAAGCTGAGTTTGAACTGCTACGTACAAATCTCTTTAACCACATGACCATGAACGTCAGTTAATCGAAAATGGCGGCCTTGGAAGCGATAGGTCAGCTTTTCATGGTCGATGCCGAGAAGATGCATGACAGTGGCTTGAAAATCATGAACGTGTACTTTATTTTCCACCGCATTGAAACCAAGGTCATCGGAGGCTCCGTAGGTTATTCCGGGTTTAGTTCCGCCTCCCGCCATCCATACGGTGAAGGCATAAGGGTGGTGGTCGCGTCCCCATCGCTTGCGATTCTTGATGTCACCTTGAATGAATGGCGTGCGACCAAATTCGCCTCCCCAGATGACCAAGGTGTCGTCGAGCATGCCCCGCATCTTGAGGTCTTGCACGAGAGCTGCGCTTGGTTGATCGGTGTCGCGGCACTGGTTATATAGTTCGGTGGTCAAACTATTATGTTGGTCCCAGCCGGCATGCATACACTGAACAAAGTTGACACCTCTCTCAGCCAGACGCCTAGCCATGAGGCAGTTGTATGCGAAGGTGCCGGGCTCCTTCACCTGAGGTCCATACATTTTCAACACATGTTCCGGCTCGTCCGAGAAATCGGTTAATTCGGGAACCGAAGTCTGCATCTTGTAGGCCATCTCGTACTGGGCGATTCGGGTCTGGATTTCGGGATCGCCCGCTTGTTCGTACTTCAACTGGTTCAGTTGGGCTAAATCATCGAGCAAGCCACGCCGAAGCTCGGGCTTCATGCCATCCGGGTTCTTTAGGTACAAAACGGGATCGCGACTGCCGCGGAATCGAGCTCCTTGAAAACGAGTGGGAAGAAAGCCCGATCCCCAGTAGAAATCATAAAAAATCTGCCCGCAGGAAGTGCCCTTGCTGATGGAGGTCATGACCACGAAACCAGGCAGTTCATCGGAAGCGGAACCGAGCCCGTAGTTAAGCCATGCCCCCATAGTGGGACGCCCGGGCATCTCGGAACCGCTCAGCAAAAAGGAAATGGCCGGGGCGTGATTGACCGCCTCGGTGTGCATGCTCTTGATGAAACAAAGGTCATCCACGACCTTGGCGGTGTGGGGCATGAATTCGCTCACCCAAGCCCCCGAGTGCCCGTGTTGCTGAAAAGGTTCCACCGGTTCCAGCATGAGCTTGCCGCGCGGATTGCCGGTCATGGTGCTGAAACGTTTGCCGCCAAGGTATTCCTCGGGCACCGGAGTACCATGCAACTTGTGCAAACGAGGTTTGTAATCAAAGAGATCGACGTGGGTGGGGGCGCCGTTCTGGAAAAGGTAAATGACGCGCTTGGCCTTGGCGGGAAGGTGAGAAGCGCCGAGCGCGCCTCCTTGCTGGGATGATGGTGCAGCCAGCAAGCCGTCTCGTCCCAGTAAACCGGCGAGGGCGGCGGTTCCTATGCCGGTGGCTCCCCGGCTAAAGAACTGGCGCCTGTTTATGGCGAGCTGCCTGTCCTGCACGGGCTTCGGGGCAGTGGGATCGAGAATTCTCCAAGCTTGGTCCACGGTTATTCCTTGTTCAGGGTTTCATCCAAATTAAGCAAATTCAAGCAGAGTGCGGCCCAAGCAGCCCGAATGACCGGCGGCACTTCTGATTGAGGCTTGGAATCACCGTGCGAGAGGAATCGACGAGCGGCTTCCGGGTCTTCCGTGAAGCTGGCGAAACCTCGCTCCAAGCTGTGTTTCAATAGGGATAGTTCCTCGGCAGACGGGTTTCGGCCAAGCACCCGCTTCGCGGCCAAACGCAACCGCGCTTCATCATCCTTGGCGTCACGAAGAATGATATCGGCCAGGGCTCGACCGGCCTCCACGTAGGTGACGTCATTCATAACGGTGAGGGCATGCATGGGCGTGTTGGTACGCAACGGTTTCACTTCGCACACTTGGCGCTTGGCCACGTCGAAGAACATTGTGGGCCCAATGATGCGGCGCCAGTATGTGTATAGGCTACGCCTGTAAAGAGCCTTCCCCTTGTCTTGTTGAAATTTTTTCTTTCCAAAGGTGGCTTCCGCCCAAATGCCTGTCGGTTGGTAGCTGTAGACTGCTTTCCCGCCCATTTGCGGATTAAGCAACCCGGAGACGGCAAGCGCTTGGTCACGAATCATCCAGGAAGGCATGCGAAAGCGCGAACCCCGAGCCAAATACCGATTCTCGGGATCCCGTTCGTATTCGGCAAAGGATGAGATGGTCGAGCTGCGACGGTAGGTTTCGCTAGTGACGATGGTTCGAATCAACGCCTTTACGTCCCAACCGGATTCAAGGAATTCGGCGGCCAACCAATCGAGCAATTCGGGATATCTCGGATATTCCGTCTGCACCCCGAAATTTTCCGTCGTCTTGACCAAGCCGACCCCGAAAAGCATTTGCCAAAAGCGATTCACGGTAACGCGGGCAGTGAGCGGATGATTTGGGTCCATCAGCCAACGAGCCAAGCCCAACCGATTGGGCTTTTCCGTCTTAGGTAAAGGAGGCAACCAAGAAGGTACGGCGGGGGTAACAGGTTTGCCGCGCTGGTTATAGAGACCTCTCTCGAGCATGAAGGTCGGACGGGGTTTCGGCATGTCAGCCATGACCATGACTTTGGGGAAGGAGCCTTTGGTCTTCTTCAACTTCGCTTCCAGCTCGCTTTGCTTTTTGCGCATGGCGGACAAACTTTCGTCCTGGGCGGCAAAAGCCTCCAGAATATTCTTTTTATCGGAAGGGCTTCGTTTATCGGGCTGGGTCTGAAGAGCGTCAATCAAGCCACCCTTGTCGCTCTTCAAGGTGGGCGTTAAAGTGGCCGTGGACGAGAAACGGAAATGACCCAGATTGTGATGCTTGTTATGCGAATTGAATTTCAAGGTGACCTCCAATTCGGCCCCTTTGGGCACCTCGATGCTTTTCTTCAGCCGAAAGGCGGCCGCATGATCGCGATCGATGGGCTTGCCCGCCCAGACCGCCCAACCGGAGGCAGGGTTGTTGTCGAAGGAGTTCCTTACCTTGAGAGATCCTTGCTCAAAGGTGGCGGAGGCGCTGGCGATCTCCAATGGAACGAGTCTGTCCACCGAGGATTTCCTTAGATTGAACTGCAGATCGGTGAGCACGAAGTTGCCGCTATCGGAACGGGCAAGACCGCCATGCGTCATTTTGGGGTGACGGACGCCCTCCAGCTTGAAGCCGGTGATCTTGCCTTCACCCAGAGGGTAAACCACTTGGTATTCGTCCTTATCGGGATTTACACCTGAGGCGTAGATCAATCCGCTTTGCAGGATTTGAAGGGTTTGCTTATTTGCCTTGGCTTTCTTGGGAAACAGGCGTTGCCAATCGTTCGCAGGCAGATCTTCCAACATCTTGGCCTCCCATTTCGCATAAGCCGCGCCTTGTTCGCCTTGGCGGCTCTCAATGTCCTTTTGCAAAGCGAGGATTTCCTTTCGCAACTGGATCAGTTCCTCGTTTTGGGCAGTAGAACCTGCCTGCAGCACGGGCTTTGAGAAAGGATCCCCTCCCCCACCGTTAACCGGCGTCTGGTTGAAGAAAGCATTGAACTGGTAATATTCGCGCTGCAGCAAGGGATCGAACTTGTGATCGTGACAACGAGCGCAATTCAAGGTTAGCCCCATCCACAAGGTACCCATGGTCTCCGTCATGTCGAAAACGTACTCGACTCGGTTTTCCTCTGCGATACGACCACCTTCGCCATTGATCATGTGGTTGCGGTTGAACCCGGTGGCGAGAATTTGTTCCTGAGTGGCGTCCGGCAACAGGTCACCGGCAAGTTGCCAAATGGTGAACTTGTCATAGGGCAGGTTATCGTTGAATGCCTTAACCACCCAGTCACGCCATGGCCACATGGTACGTTCACGATCTCCTTGGTAACCATTCGTGTCGGCATAGCGAGCAGCCTCCAGCCAATCCCAAGCCATGCGCTCGCCAAAGGCCGTAGACTCCAAGGTGCGATTCACGAGCCGCTCCCATGCTCCGGGCTTTTTGTCTGAGAAGAAAGCTTCGGTTTGCCCTTTGGCGGGAGGTAGACCGGTAAGATCAAGCTTGAGGCGGCGGATAAGGGTTTCGCGATCGGCCCGAGGGTTCCCCGGGAATTTTTCTTTCTTTAATCGGGCTTCGACGAGAACGTCGATCGGGTGTCGCTCCTTGTCATCCACCACTGGTCGGACAACAGGTTCAAAAGTCCAGTGTCCTTTCCATTTGGCTCCACCGGCAATCCACTCCTTGAGCAAATCGATTTCCTTGGGGGATAGGTGGCGATTCGAATCATGAGGGGGCATTCTTTCCTCGGGATCATCGGAGGTAATGCGAAGGAACAACTCGCTTTTCGCCGGGTTGCCCGGAGCAACCGCAGCATAACCCCCGAGATCAGCCAAGGCGCCTTCCTTGATGTCCAAACGCAGCTCGGCCTTGCGCTTTTTGGCATCCGGACCATGGCAGTGAAAACAATTCTCGGACAGGATTGGTCGAATATCTCGATCAAAAGAAACTTCATTTGCGTCGGCGAAGCAAAAAGTGACGGCGAGGGTCACTGCAAGCAGAGCAACCGGCTTAATATTCAAGGTGTGTCTCCCTATTCATCAATACTTGTGATTGTGTCAGGTAACGACAAAAAGGTCTGTTTGTTCACCTTGCCCGAAATATTTAATTCAAGAGTAGAGAACATCTATCCATTCAAGCGAGAATACCTTTAACCACTCGGGATTTCTCCACGCCGGTCAGCTTCTGGTCAAGGCCTTGGAATGGGAAAATCAGCTTCTGGTGGTCCACTCCGAGGAGGTGCAGCATGGTGGCGTGCAGATCCCGTACGTGAACAGGATTCTCGACCACGTTGTAGCTAAATTCATCGGTCTTGCCATAGTGTATGCCACCCTTAATGCCACCACCAGC
The DNA here is from genome assembly GCA_963934405.1 of uncultured Opitutales bacterium. Classification (GTDB taxonomy): domain Bacteria; phylum Verrucomicrobiota; class Verrucomicrobiia; order Opitutales; family Seribacteraceae. Next base: position 14,469 of record CAWVZQ010000036.1, read on the forward strand.
GAGCCATCCCGAAAAGCAGCGGGGATGATGGTCTCGACCATAGTTTTCGCGGGTAATGTTGCCCTGACCATACACGGTTCGTCC
>CAWVZQ010000037.1:0-14532 GCA_963934405.1 uncultured Opitutales bacterium
TGCCGGGCGTGTTCGTCGGACCGAAGTAAAAGCTTGATTTTTTATTCGAATCAGTAATGCCCTGGGGCGAATTAAGCCCATCATGATGGGAATATCTTCTCTTTTCGTTTCATTTTCCAGAATCTTGTTCCCTTCTATCCATTGCTCAAAGGAGTAAATCCTGGTCCACGACTTAATTTGTGCCAAACGATTTTAGATCTTAGGCAATCGGACTTGAATGTCACCTATAAGCCCTACCAGGATGAAGATGCTCGTAGGATGGTGCGGAATCGTATCGGGTGTCCGGTTAAAGCTAAGAAGGAATTAGGGTTCGAATACGAAATCGACCTTAAAAGTGGCCTTCGGGATTTGATTAAATGGAGGAAATCGAACAGCTGAACTTTATCATTATTGTGCACAAAAGTTCTATGACATTCGCATGAAGCCCCTTTTTCTTGCTTATGAGGTATTGAGTCCAAGTAGCAGAAGACGTTTTTTTTGGGTCTTGGGAGTCTCCAGCATCGGGATGGCATTAGAGGTGATGGGGATCGCGATGGTTATGCCATTGATCGATCTTGTCGTTAGACCAGAGAGCATAAGCGAGTTTCCACTGTTGGGGAAATTACTTACTCATTTTGGAGAAGAGGCAAATGCGCTTTTCGTGGGCTTGGGACTCGTAGTCTTTCTCTTTGCATTCAAGAATCTATTCCTTGCCTATCAGGTAAACTTGCACTCGAAATATTCCTTTGGAGTCCAAGTGGAAGCTTCCACCCATCTCTTTGATCATTATTTGACTCAGCCCTATAAGTTTTTTCTCAAGACGAATACCTCTGAGCTGCTTAGAAATGCTATTGGCGAAGTTAACTCTTTCGTTGGTTACGTCTTGCAGCCCATTTTGGTTATCATTACCGAATGTTTGGTCTTGTTGGCGATAACCGCCTACTTGATTTACATCGAACCGCTGGCAAGTTTACTGGCAATGGTCTTTATCGGAGGACTGGGGTGGGCATTTCACCGGTTTACCAAGCGGCGAGTTACGGATTGGGGGAAAGAGCGTCAACGCCGGGAAGGCTTGAAGATAAAGTGCCTGCAAGAAGGCTTTACTGGCATCAAGGCCATCAAGCTTTTGGATGATCATAGCTTTTTGAGCGAGAGCTTTAGGGAGCATACTCAATTAGGGGCGGTTGCCGGACGCAAGCAGTATGCGATGCAGCAAATGCCGAGACTACTCCTGGAAACCTTGGCGATTTTGGGCTTGGCCCTGCTGACTTTAGCTTCGGTTTATATTGGTGAAGACGGTAACGCATCCCTTCCGAAATTGGGGATGATTGCCTTTGGCTTGGTGCGCTTGATGCCTTCGGTTGCTCGGATTGTTCATTCCTGTCAGTCGGTCGTTTATGGCTGGCCTTGCGTCAAAGTTCTTAAGGAAGAAATAGGTGGTTGGGGGGGGGTATGTCACAATGTGAAAGAAAAGGCCGAATGTTCATTTAGCGAGAGCTTCGCCTTGGATGATGTGTCTTTTGCTTATTCCGAGAGTTCGAGGAAGTCGTTGGTCAACGCGACAATTCAGGTTCGCAAAGGTTTGTCCGTTGGAATCATTGGTGAAAGCGGATCGGGCAAAAGCACTTTGGTAGACGTCGCTCTTGGCCTGCTCGAACCAGACGAGGGAAGAATTTTGGTCGATGGGAAGAGGATTGGAAAAGACGTCAGCAGGTCCTCCTGGCAACGAATGGTGGGCTATGTCCCCCAAGAGATTTTCATGGCTGATGATACCTTGCTTAACAATATTGGCTTGGGCATAGACCCCCGAAAGATAAGTGAGGAGCGAGTTTGGAAATGCATCGAAGAAGCTAGCCTCGCTGGCGTGGTTAAAGGATTGGCTCTCGGCTTGGATACCATGATGGGTGAACGAGGGACTCGGTTCAGTGGAGGTCAGAGGCAAAGAGTTGGTATTGCGAGAGCCCTTTATCATGACCCCAGTTTTATAGTTTTTGATGAGGCGACCAGTTCACTTGATTCCGAAACGGAGCATGGCGTAATGCAAACTGTTCAAGATTTACAAAAGACCAAAACCTTCCTGATCGTAGCCCATCGGCTCAGTACCCTGAAGGATTGCGATGTGATTTACAAAATCAGAGACGGTCGCGTTGTGGCTAGTGGAAGTTTCAAGGAAATGGCTAAAGTGGAGACACTACAAGGATCGGTTGGGTGAAGTGTTTAAATTCAAGGTAGTGAAAGGATTCGGAAAGATATGTGCGGAATAGCAGGATTCATTAGCCTTAAAGGCCGAACATTGGAAAATGGTGAAAAGGTTTTGAAATGCATGGGTGAACTCATTGCTCATCGTGGACCGGATGGAGAGGGGGCATGGATGGATGATTCCGGCAAGGTCGGATTGGCCCATCGTCGATTGGCGATTATCGATCTTAGCCCCGCGGGCGCTCAACCCATGAAGGGTAGGGATGGGACGCTCATTACCTTGAATGGTGAGATTTACAATTACCTTGAATTACAGGAATCCTTGAGAGGAAGTTGGGGTTTTTCTTCTGATTCCGATACGGAAACCGTACTTGCTGCCTATGAAAGATATGGGGAGGGTTGCGTGGAGCACTTGCGCGGGATGTTCTCCTTTGCGATTTGGGACGATAGAAAGCAAAGACTTTTTTGTGCGAGGGATCGTTTTGGCATCAAGCCCTTTTACTACACTACGGTCGACGACGTCTTTTACTTTGCTTCGGAAGCGAAGGCCCTGCTGCCGGTTTTACCTGACATTGCAACCGATGCTGAAGCGATGGCCGAGTACCTGACTTTTAATTTCGTTATCGGGGAAAACACTTTGTTCAAGGGGATCAAGCAATTGCTTCCCGGTCATGGATTGATGATTGAGGGTGGAAAGGTGAAAACCTGGCGATACTGGGACATTAATTATGAGGTGGACTGGGATCACGGGGAGGATTGGTTTCAAGAGCGTCTCCGTTCTCTTCTTGATGATTCGATCGGCGTTCACCTGAGATCGGACGTGCCTGTAGGGGCTTACCTCTCTGGCGGAATCGACTCGAGTCTGATGGCGATCCTTGCCGCCCGCAAGAACTCTCAAAACAGGGAGGCATTCCATGGTCGTTTCCTTGAATATCCCGGTTATGACGAAAGCAATTTTGCAGAAATGGCATCCGAGGCAATTGGCGGCAACCTGAACGTCATCGACATTACTCACAAGGATTTCGAGGAAAACCTCAGGAAAGTAATTTATCACTTAGATTATCCTGTGGCCGGTCCGGGTTCCTTTCCGCAGTACATGGTTTCCAAGCTCGCGGCGGAGAAGGTCAAGGTCGTTCTGGGAGGGCAGGGGGGGGATGAGATATTCGGGGGCTACGCTCGATACTTGCTTGCCTACTTCGAGCAGTGCATCAACGCGGCAATTGACGGTACTTACAAGGATGGGGATTTTGTCGTTACAATCGAATCCATCGTTCCTAATCTCGGGATACTTCGGGAGTACAAGCCGATGATGCGTGAATTTTGGAGAGAGGGGTTGTTCGGCAACTTGGAAGACAGGTATTTCAGGTTGGTCGATCGCTCTTCGGATATGGATAGGGAGATAGATTGGGCTGAATTGGACAAGGAGCGTGTTTTTGACTCGTTTCGCGAAATTTTTCTGAACAAGTCGAATGTCAGGAAGGGAGCATATTTCGATCACATGACCCACTTTGACTTCAAAACCTTGTTGCCTGCATTGTTGCAAGTCGAAGACCGGATGAGCATGGCTCATGGGCTCGAAAGCAGGGTGCCCCTTCTGGATCATGGCTTGGTGGAGTGTATCGCCACAGCCTCTGCGGAAGTCAAGTTCTCCGGCGGAAACATGAAACATTTGATCAAGAAATCCTATGAAGGCGTATTGCCTGACGGAATCGTTAACCGCAGAGACAAAATGGGTTTTCCCGTTCCCTTGAAGGAGTGGCTTGGCAATGAACTCAAGGGCCTGGTTGAGGGGGTTTTTGATGGAATGAAGCAACGCAATCGACCCTACATCAATTCGGACGAGGTGCTGGCTAATTTTCAATCTGCCGGCCGATTTTCCAGAAAGGTTTGGAGTTTGTTGAGCCTGGAGATCTGGCACCAGACCTTTCACGATCGGGCATCCTATTACAAGTCCTTGATAAAGTAGGCTGCTCCTCCCTATCATATGTTCAGAAAAATTGCTTTCCATCTTGCCCGAAAATGGAGGCGGAAGTTTGCCGAAGGAAAAGGTTCCGCCGCTTATTGGAATGCCAGCATGGTGGCGACGCGGTCATTTGGCTCGACGGAAGATTCGCTTGATCATTTCCATTGGAGAAACGCCCAGTATCCCGGTTATATCGATCTTATGCCGGTTTCCGGGCAAGACGACAAGGTGGTGGTCGACTACGGATGCGGGCCCGGAAATGACTTGGTCGGACTTTCGGTTTTCTCCAAGCCCTCCAAGCTTTACGGAATGGACGTTTCCGCACAAGCCTTGCAAGTCGCAAGCAAAAGACTCGAATTGCACGAAGCCTCGGTCGAGCTCGTTCAACTCGATGAGGTCGAAAACAAACTGCCCCTGGAAGATGATTCGGTTGATCACATACACACCTCGGGTGTTCTTCATCACTGCCTGAATCTTGATCGTATTCTCGATGAGTTTCATCGAATCCTCAAGCCAACGGGCCAAATATCCGTCATGGTTTACAATTCGGAGAGTGTTTGGTTTCACCTCTATGTCGGCTATATCTGGAAGCTGAAATGGGGAAAAAACAAAGATCTTTCCACTCGCGAAGCATTCAGGCTGACAACCGACGGCAAGGAATGCCCGATTGCAAAGTGTTATGAAAAGAAAGACTTTATAGACCTTTTTTCAAAAGCCGGATTCATCGGTTCCCATACAGGCAATGCCATCTCGCTCCACGAGTTAGGATGCATGGATCATCGAATTGATGCCATGGCAGACAGAAGCTTTCCTTCCGAACACAGGGATTTTATTTCCAATCTAACCTTTGACCCCCGCGGTTTTCCTTTGCATAAGGCAGAGATCGCGGGAATCAACGCCTGTTTTACTTTTAGCAAACAACCAAAAAACATATGAAAATACTAGTATCTGGGGGATGTGGGCAAATTGGATCCCGCACAACGGAAATGCTCTTGGAGCGAGGTGACAAAGTCCTTGCCGTCGATAACTTTGCCACTGGCAGGCGGATTCATCTTCCGGAATCTCATGCCGGCCTGACTTTCGTGGAGGGAAGCATTGCCGACAAGGAACTCGTGGACAAGCTGACTGCGGAATTCAAGCCTGATGCCATTGTTCACACAGCTGCTTCCTACAAAGATCCCGACGACTGGCACAACGATACCCTGACGAATTGCGTAGGCGGAGCCAACTTGGTCCGGGCCTCCTTGGCCAACGAGGTTCCCCGTTTCATTTATTTTCAGACTGCTCTTTGTTACGGTGTCAAACCTCTCGAGCAACCAATCACTCTCAATCATCCTAAGTTTCCAGCCAATTCTTCGTACGCGATTTCCAAAACTGCGGCCGAAGATTACATCGAGATCTCGGGATTGGATTATGTGACTTTCAGGTTGGCCAACGTGATTGGTCCCCGCAACGTCTCGGGCCCGCTCCCCATTTTTTATCAAAGACTAAGCGATGGCAAAAAATGCTTCGTGACCATGGCACGACGCGATTTCGTTTTTGTGGGGGATCTGTGCCGTGCTGTTTTGCGGGCAATCGACGGTACCGGTTCCGGGGCGTATCACTTTTCCTCCGGCAAGGACGTCGCGATCAAGGAATTGTATGATGCCGTGGTGGAGGCCATGAACTTGGCCGAGTATCCCGAACCCGATATTCGGGAATTGGAACCTGATGACGCTCCGTCCATTCTTTTGGATCCGTCCCGAACCGTTGAGGATTTCGGGCAGATGGAATTTACGCCCCTTGTGGAGACTGCCCGCGCTGGGGTGGAATACTTCCGCGAATTTGGAGCCGCGGGTGGTTATACCCATCTGAAGCACGACAAATAATCCAACCGGCAGTCCGGATTTTGCCAATGAACATCGAGTGCCCTTTTCATCAACTCGGCTTGCCCCGAGAAGGCGGGGAGTGTCCGGAGTGTGGTTTCGTTGTCGAAACCGCTCCCGGTGCCAAGCAACAGTTCCGTCGGGTTGGAGAGCCGAAGGGAATTTATGATTCTTACGAAGATGCCTATGATGAATTGGCTGAGGATGATCTTTCTGCATCCATTTATGCAGAGGGATACCAGCGTGACCTTGCTCGCAAAACCTATTCTCATATTGGCGCGGTTTCGGGGCTCGAAGTGGCGGAGCTTGGCGTGGGGCAGGGCTTTCTTCAAAGGCATTTTCTCGTCGACAAACCCAAGAGTTTGCTCGCCTTGGACATTGCCGAGGACTACGTCCGCAACGCCCGTCAAATCCATGAGAGGTCGGGGAACGAGACGACTTCCTTTCTCACCTCGGTCGGAAACGTCGAGTTCATGCCATACCGGGAGAGTTTCGACGTCGTAGTCGCCACTGACATTTTGGAACACGTTCTGAATCTTGGTAACGCTCTTTCGCGCATCTCTCGAATGCTGAAGCCAAATGGCCGCTTTTGGTGTCGCGTACCCAATGAAGAGGTGCTGGGTCAATACAGCATCTACAATGGTCAAAAATACGAGTTTGCGCACCTGCGTTTTTTTGACAAATCATCGCTCTGCGCACAGCTTAAAGAGGCAGGTTTCGGTTCCTTTTCCTGCCATAAGTTCGGTTACCAGGCTCATCGCTTGAAACTGGGAATGCCTTCGCTCATGTCTAGGGTACTGGGGAAGATTTTCGCTCTTTCCGGTTTTTATGGATCCGAATTGGATCACTTTAACCGAAAGATGTTGAGCCCTCTTCAGTGGCCTGTACGCATGCTTCATCAACCTCTCGAAATCCTTGTGGGAGCGACGAAAACGTAGGCGCTACTCAATTTGTCTTTTTAATGCCCAAGGAAACGGATTTGGCGAATGAGACCTTTTGGGATGAACCTTGCGGCGAATCTCACTTCAAGTCTCTTGGTTTTGAATCCCTTTCGCAATTCGACGATTGGTTTTTCGATTACAAGTATCCCTACTTGAGGAACTTGATCCCATTCGATTCTTTTTCAGGGAAAAAGATTTTGGAAGTCGGTTTGGGCTATGGTTCGGTTTCACAAAAGATAATGGAGTCGGGTGCCACTTTTTACGGACTCGATCTTGCGAAGGGACCGGTCCGACTCGTCAGGGAAAGGTTGAAAGAGAAGGGGTTCCCCGGAGAAGCGATTCAGGGAAGCGCCCTGGATTGTCCTTGGGACGATTCGACTTTCGACGGGGTTGTTTCCATCGGTTGCCTTCATCACACGGGAGATTTGGTTAAGGGAATCAAGGAAATGCACCGAATTCTGAAACCCGGAGGCAAGTGCGTGATCATGGTTTACAATGCTTTTTCTTACCGTCAACTTTTCTTGTCTCCCGTTTCGACCTTCCGTCAATATTTCCGCCAAAAGAAAGAAGGAACCATTCCTCGGAGGGGAGAAGAAGAGGAACGCGTGCTTTATGATAGTAATCTTGGGAAGGATGCAGCTCCGGCAACTGACTTCGTTGGCAGTTTTGGCCTCAAGGCAATGCTTCTTCCATTGTTTTCGGAAATTCGGATCCTCAAGGCAAACGTGGGCGACGAGTTGTTTTTGCGTTTCTTTCCGAGAAGTTGGAAACTCAAAATGTTCGGACCTTTGCTAGGGCTTGATCTATATGCCAATCTCACAAAATAAATTATGCGGATAATAATTACCGGAGGAGCCGGATGTCTCGGCTCAAATCTAATTGAAAAATTGTTGCCCAAGGGTTGCGAAATTCTCGTCATAGACAACTTCGCTACGGGGAAAAGGGAGGTAGTGCCCCCTGTGGACGGCTTGATGGTTGAGGAAGGAAGCGTAGCCGATGGGGATTTGATAGACCGTTGTTTTGACGAGTTTACCCCTGAGGTGGTGATTCATTCGGCGGCCTCTTACAAAGATCCCGATGATTGGGAAGAAGATTCCGCCACCAACGTGATTGGCTCGATCCACGTGGCCAAGGCAGCTGCCAGGGTCGGGGTACGCAGAATAATCAATTTTCAGACTGCCCTCTGTTACGGTAGACCGGAACGGACTCCCATTCCTTCGGATCATCCGGAGCGGCCTTTCACAAGCTATGGTATCTCCAAGACCGCAGGAGAGCGATACTTGATCAATTCGGGTTTGCCGGTTATTTCCCTGCGCCTTGCAAACGTAACCGGCCCGCGTTTGGCGATTGGACCCATCCCGAATTTTTATCAGAGACTGAAGGCAGGGAAGTCTTGTTTTTGCAGTGATACCCGAAGGGATTTTCTCGATATGGAGGATTTTGTTTCCATCGTGGAAATAGTCATGAAAGAAGAAGCCCCTAGTGGGGTCTTCAACGTCTCGACCGGTGAATCCCGTTCCATACTGGACGTATTCGAGGCAGTCTCTTCCTACTTGGGGATAGTGCCCGATGAGCCTCCTCCCGTGGTCCCCCCCGGCTCGGACGACGTCCCTGAAGTCGTACTCGATCCCTCGGAGACCGAAAAAGCGTTGGGATGGAAAGCTCGGGTTGGTTTCGAGGAAACGATTCGCCGTATGCTTGCTTGGTATGACGAGCATGGCGTGTCGGCTATTCACAGCCACTTGGCCGAACCGGAAAGATAATGACTCAAGAATCGACTTTATGAACGAAGATACTTTTAAAAACGCCAAAATTCTCGTTGTGGGGGGAGCGGGTTTCGTCGGCTCCAACCTCGTCATCAAGCTTTTGGAGCATGATCCGGCGGAGATAATCGTGGTGGACAACTTGCTTTCGTCCGAGGTCTCCAACGTGCCTGTCGCTTCAAACGTCCGGTTCGTTTGCGGCTCCATTACCGACGATGCCATCCTACGTTGTCTTCCCGATGACCTTGACTACGCTTTTCACTTGGCATGCTACCATGGAAACCAGTCCTCGATTGCGGATCCTTTGGCAGATCATGAGAACAATACCTTGACCACGCTCAAGCTCTTTGAGCGACTCAAGGAAATGGAGAGCCTGCGAAAGGTCGTTTATGCGGCCGCCGGGTGCGCGGTGGCTGAGAAGACCTACGAAGACGCCGAGGCAACGACTGAGGAGGCGCCCGTGTCGCTTTTTCACGATTCTCCCTATTCGATTTCGAAGCTGATCGGCGAAATGTATGGAAATTATTATCACCGAACCCACGGCTTGCCCTTCGTCAAAGCGCGCTTTCAAAACGTGTATGGTCCCCGTGAAATTCTTGGCGCCGGGCGTTGGCGGGGAACTCCGCATACGGTCTGGAGAAACGTGACTCCCACGTTCGTTTGGAAATCTCTCGACCATGAGGCTCTGCCCCTGGAAAACGAAGGTCGCTCAAGTCGGGATTTCATTTTCGTCGAGGATATGGCAAATGGATTGATGAGATGCGCTTTGGGCGGGACACCTTCCGAGACGTACAACCTCGCGTCAGGAAAGGAAACGACCATTGCCGAACTGGCTGCTGCGATCAATGGAGCCACGGGGAACGCGACCCCTCCTGATTTGCTGCCTGCCCGTGACTGGGATCGATCCGGGAAGCGATTCGGCAGTACCGAAAAAGCGAAGACCCACCTCGGCTTTGAGGCCAAGGTCGAGGTTTCGGAAGGTATCCCCCGATTGGTCGAGTGGACCCGGGACAACCGGGATTTCATTCGTGTTTGCATGGATCGTCACGCACCTTTCCTCTCCAATTTCACTTAGGTTGACCGTCGCCATCAATGCTTTCTCCTGCCGTCTTTTTGAATAAGCGAAGTTATGGCTGACTTCCCCAAACTCAATATTTTGCTTTATTGCAATCGTCCGGCCGAATCCGAAAACGCCGGGACTGTCATCGATCACATCGATGCTTTTGGCAAGTACTCTCGTCATCACGTGACTCTTTGGTCATCCATGAAGGAACTTCCATGCGTCGATACGCTCGGGAAGTTCGACTGTATCGTCATTCACTACACCCTTTCGTTGCTTTACGAAAAATATATTCCGGCCGAGTCTCTCGAGAAAATCCGAAAATTCGAAGGATTGAAAATTTTGTTTATTCAAGACGAGTATCGGAGGGTTGATTTTGTGTGCGACAAGATCAAATATGCCCGAATAGATCTTGTGCATACTTGTGCTCCATCTGATGTGGCGGCTCAAATTTATGAATCACTTGAAGGCAAAGTCGCCTTTTCCACTACTTTGACGGGCTACGTGCCCGAACAATTGTCCGGGGTGAGAACGAAGCCGTTGGCCAAGCGTTCCGTAGACGTCGGTTATCGGGCCCGCAAGTGCCCGTTCTTTCTTGGCCGGAAAAGTCATGAGAAATATCTCATTGGGAAACTGTTCTTGGAGAAAACGAAAGGACACGAACTTCGCAATGACGTGTCTTCCAGCGAGAAAGACAGGATTTATGGCAAGAAATGGATTGATTTTCTTTCCAATTGCAAGACCACTCTTGGGACGGAGAGCGGAGCGAGCATCATAGATTTCACCGGAAAGATCGAATACGAATTGAATCGCTGGCAGGCTTTTCACCCTTTCGGAGATTTTGAGGATGTTCCCGCTCATTTGCTTGAGGAGGACGGACAAATCGAGTTGCAAGTCATTTCGCCCCGTTGTTTCGAGGCTGCTTCGCTTGGCACGGTCATGATCATGTATCCGGGTAATTACTCCGGAATACTCAAACCCGGAGTGCACTACCTTTCGTTGGAGAAGGATTTTTCGAATATTGACGAAGTGACGCAGGCGATCAAGGACACGGATTTTCTTGAGACAATCGCCAACAACGCGAGAAGTGAATTGATCGATTCCGGAAAATATTCCTTCGAGAGTTTCGTAATCGATTTCGATGACTCGCTCGAGCTGATTGCCAAGGAAAAAAAATGGGAGGCAGTAGGTGGATGTCCGGACCTTTCCGATTCCTTGTCTTTTGCCGAAAGCGAAGCTGACAAAGATGCGCCTAGGCAAGGAAATGCCATAGGCAAGTTGGTCAGAAAAATATGGAAGAACTCTCCTTCTTGGATTCGTTTCCTGTTTATGGTTACCTTTTTGAGAAAGAATTATTATGCCCATCTCTATGGACTCAAAGACAGATACCGGACGTAACTTGCCTGACGAATTCGAGATGGAGAGTCAGGCGTTCGACATGGAAGAGCTCATTGCTGACTTTGCAAAGGGTGAGAAAAGCCTGAATGTTCTTCTTTTGGCAAATGAGGGATACACGGCGGGTTGTTGCTCGGATTATATAAGAGCCATAAAGAAAAACTCCAGACACTCGGTCACGATTCGCAACCCCATGCCAACATCAAGGTTGGACAAGTTGCTGGGCAGGCCCCGAATTCGACTCAAGAATGAGTCGGGTGAAGATTACGACGTGGTGATTATCCATTACTCCATCAGCATTCTTTTCAATGATTACGTTTCGAGATACTTGAGGAAAAGCCTACGGGCGTTCAAGGGAATCAAAATCCAGGTCATTCAGGACGAGTACAGGTGGGTGGACCGAATGATGTCGGAGATGGTTTGTCTTGGTATTGACGGGATTCTCTCTTTGGTGGAAAAGCATAAACTCGATGAGGTTTATCACCACCCCGATTTGAAGGACGTTTTGAAAGTCTCCTCCTTGGCGGGATACGTTTCGAACGAGTGGGTCGGGGACAATTCGCCACCAACGGAAAGCCGCTCCAAGCACTTGATCTACAGAGGGAATCATCTTCCCGCCTGGCTGGGTCATGCTGCTCATGAAAAGACCACTTTGACCAACAAATATTTGGAAAACCTAAGCGATCAAGACCTTGTTTTGGATATCAGTTCCGATCCCAATGATCGAATTTACGGTGAGGATTGGTTTTCTTTTATGAAATCAGGAAAGGCCGTGGCCGGTTTGGAGGGAGGCGCGAGTATTTTTGATTTTGACGAGTCGGCCGAGAAGAACGTGAGGAATTACCTTCGCGAGAATCCGGCGGCGGATTATGAGCAGATCCATTCGGCATGCCTCTCTTCGATCGAGGGGAACGTAATTTACCGCATGATCACACCGAGGTCCTTCGAGGCCATTTCCATGAAAACCGTTCAAGTCCTGTATCCCGGGGAATACTCGGGGATTCTGGAAGCCTGGAAGCATTACCTTCCCATGAAGAGAGATTTTTCCAATGCCAATGAAATTTGTGACTTGTTGAAGAACGACCTGTTTTTGCAAAAAATGGCCGATGAGACTTATGAAGATATAATCGAATCCGGAAAATTCGGTGAAGAGAGGCTTGGTCTGGGCGTGGATTCGATGATAGAATATCTGACAAGTTCGAATAGGAGAAGATAGTTTGATTCCGCTCATATCAAAATTCACATGAATCAATCCCCGATTAAATTTTACTTGTTTGGTGACTCGATTTGTTTCGGTCAACTTGTCAATGCCTACAAAACATGGGCCTTCAACTTGGCTGTCGAGCTTGCGGAAATCAAGGATTACGGAGCCCCCTTTGTCGTTCAGAACGCCGGTGTCAACGGCAATACGACCAGGCAGGCTCTTCAGCGCATGCACTACGACGTCACCTCACATCGTCCGGATTTCATTATGATTCAGTTCGGCATGAACGATTGCAATTATTGGGCCGATGACCTTGTCCTTCCGCGGGTCAGTCACCAAAGCTTTGTCGCCAACATCGAGGAAATCGTCGACCGCTCCGTTGCCTCCGGTGTCCGGCATTGCTTTCTCAATACCAACCACCCTTCCCTCAAAGGCGGTTTCTCACACTACTCCGACGTCACCTACGACCAAAGTAACGAACAATACAATCAGCTTATACGAAATGTTCATGAGAGTATGATTGGGAAGGGCAAGCCGGTAACCCTGATCGACATGGAGAGGATCTGGTTGTCCCACTTGGAGAAATCTTCTTCCCTTCGGCCGGAAAGCCTGCTTTTGGAGGATGGCATTCATTTGAGCGAGGAGGGACATTTGATTTATACGAACTTCCTTATTCCCAAGGTAATTGAGAAATTGATTGGAATGACCGGCAAGACGGATTCCTGCTCTTCATGAAGGTTCTTTTTTTAGGTGAAGGCAAACTTGCTCAGATATGCCTGAAGGTCCTCATGAGCGATGATTTCAGGAACGACTTCCCCGTTGCCTCGATGGTCACAAGCGAAACTTTTCATAACGGTTTCCGGGCCGAGCATGAAGAAGGCAGAGACGCCCACTTCATCTCAAACGCAGGCCGCAACGAGGATGAAATCCTGAAAGTGGTGAATTCGCTGGAGATCGAGACCTTGATCTCCGTTCAGCACAAATGGATCCTCAGCGAAGAAGTGATTTCCGCCGTTTCGGGCAAAGCCTTTAACCTGCACAACGCAAAGCTTCCTGATTACAAAGGTCACAATACGGTTTCCTTTGCCATTCTGAACGACGAAAAAGAGTATACCGTTACCATTCACTGGATTGCTCCCGAAGTCGATAGTGGCGACCTTGTTCTTGAATCTTCGGTCGAGGTGGATCCAAGTGACACTGCTCGTTCCCTTTACCAAAAGACTCTTCCGGAAGCTGAGAATCTCATGAAGGATTTTCTGAGGCTTTTGCAAAAGAACGAGGTGCCGAGGATACCCCTGACCGGGCAAGGAGCCTATTTTCCGAAGAATGCTTGGGCAGCGAACAAAGTAGTCGCCTTGAATGACGGACCGGATTTGATCGATAGAAAAACCAGGGCTTCTTTTTTCCCTCCCTATGAGCCTGCCCATCTGGATGTCGCTGGAAAAAAGATTTATTGTTTACCGGATGCACATGGATCGAAACTCTGGGCAAAGGAGAAACCGCTCAACAAGTCAGCTTGGGATGAATCTCATCCCGCCACACCGTCCTCGAAATGAAAGTATTTTCGGTAATCGGGGCCCGGCCCCAGTTCGTAAAAGCCGCGGTGGTTTCACGTGCCTTGAGTGAGCATAAGGGGACGGAAGAATTCCTTGTCCATACTGGCCAGCATTTCGATGAGAACATGTCCCGTGTGTTTTTCGATGAAATGGGTATTGCGGAGCCTGATGCCAATCTTGGAATTTCTGGGGGCGGGCATGGTTCCATGACCGGTCAGATGCTTATTCGGATGGAAGAATTGCTGGTTGAGCAGAATCCTGATTACGTGCTCGTTTACGGAGACACCAATTCGACCTTGGCTGGAGCCTTGGCTGCTTCTAAACTTAATATCCCTTGTGCCCATGTCGAGGCAGGGTTGCGTTCGGACAACCGGGCGATGCCCGAAGAGATCAATCGCATCCTTGTCGATCATGCCTGTGACTTATTGTTTGCTCCTAGCGAGGAAGCCGTAACGCGTTTGAGGCGGGAGGGGATTGCCGACGCAAAGGTGGTTCGAACTGGCGATGTTATGCTTGATTCCGCAAAAATGTTTGGCCCAAAGGCGATGTCTCAAAGCATGATCCTTCAGCGGTTGAGCTTGAAGGAAAAAGGTTTCGCCCTTTGCAC
>CAWVZQ010000038.1:0-14095 GCA_963934405.1 uncultured Opitutales bacterium
TAGAAATTGGTAAAGTGCATGATGCCGGCGAGATCGGTTTCGGCGAACTCTACGGAACGGGTCATGGTAAATTCGGATGGCATGGCAGGTAAGGTTTAAGAGATGGTTGGATGGAGCGATTTAACGAGGTCGACGAGTTCCACGGCAAGAGTTTTGTTGGAAAAGCGTTCGGTCACCGCTTCGTGTCCACGAAGGCCCATGGCATGGGCTTCCTCGGGACGGGAGAGAAGGTTTTCCAAGGCATCGGGCAAGGCGGATGGTTCCTCGGGTTGGTATAGGAGGCCTCCCTCGGTGGCCTCGATAATTTCGGGAAACGCGCCGGCGTGAGGGAGCACTACGGGTACGCCGGCGGCGAGAGCCTCGACGACGTATAGGCCAAAAGCCTCGGGGTAGCGGGAAGGAACGGAAAAGAGAGTGAGGTCGCGCAGGAAGGCGAGCTTGCCGTCGCGATCGACGTTTGGAAGAAAGGTAGTTTGTCCGTCCAAGCCGGCGGCTCGAATTTTTTCTTTCTGCTCTTCGACGTAGGGTGCGTCGTCGTCGGTCATGCCGCCGGCAATGCGCAGCTCGAGCTCGGGATGGTTGCCTCGCTTCATGATTTCGAGATAGGCGTCGACGAGGAGATCGAGTCCCTTGAGCGGACAAAGGCGAGCCAGGAAACCAATGGAGAGCTTGGCGGGAGGGGTGTCGGGAAGCGAATAGCCGTCGAGGGTAATTCCGTTAGGCAAGAAGCGGACGTTTTCTTCGGGGAGGTTGAAGCGCTTGGCCATTTCCGCGCCAAAGTATCGACTGGGTGCTATGCAACCGTCGAGACGCGCGACGTCGGCGGAGAGGAGGTCCATGGCCTCGGTGCGGTACTCGTCGAGGAGGGTGTCGAGAAAGGAGTCCTCGCCTTGCAGAAAACCATAGACGGGTACGTTGAGCTCTCGTTTCACGACGCAACCAAGAGCCGCGAGGAGGATGGTGGAGAGAAAGACGACGTCTGGCTTTTCGTGTTCGCGAAACCAATCGACGACTTTTTGCACCTCTTTGACGAGGGGTCCATTCTCCCCCTTGAAGGTGGAGAGGGTGATCTCGCCGAGATCTTTGCTGGAAGTCATGCCGCTGCGGGCGGCCGCCTTGCGGAGGAGCCACTTTGCGTTTAAGGCGCGATCAAACCATTCGGGGGTATGGCGAAAGAGAGAGAACTTGTGCTGGAGGTAGACGTTGATGCCGCCGAAGAAGATGGGCTGATCGGCCGAGGCGGGTTCTTCATCGAGAAAGTGCGGGAGGTAGGTGGGAAGCATGGTTACCTCGTGACCGGCGTCGATGAGACAGCGGGCGAGAGAGTTGTCGCGCATGCAAACGCCACAGTAATAATTACCCGTGCCGGGGGTGATGAAGGCGATTTTCACGGGCCTACCTTGGCCAAGCCGTGCTCGATGGGCTCGGGTAGCTCGGCCAATTTGCTCATAGCGGCGAAGAGGCTTGAGAAATCGTTTTCGTCGACGTTGCCGACGAGACAGTCGGTGAGGTCCGACCGCATGTCGTCGCCTTTCATGACCAAATCCTTGAAGCTAAAGTCTTCGTCGTAGAAGGCATAGACGATCTTGCGCATGGTCTCGATGGAATCCTGCATATTCTTGCCATACTGCTCGAAAGTGGCGGCGGAAACATCGCCCTTTTTCAGGGCGAGATCGGCGGCGTCGGCAAGCATAACGCCACTCTTGAGAGCCAAGAAAACGCCGGAGGAGAAAACGGGGTCCAGAAAGCCGAGGGCATCGCCCGCTAGGACAAGCCCATCAATTGCACAAAACTTGTTGCGGTATGAGAATTCACCCGTGACGCGATATTCGCCTTCTTGCTCTCCTTGTGAGAGGTGCTCTTCGATCCAAAGATTGTTCTTCACTTCTCGATTGAAAATTTCCGCAAGGTCCTTGGTGGATCCGTCGAAAAGGTAGTCGTGCTCGGCCACGATTCCAACGCTGACCATGCCACCACTCAGCGGGATATACCAAAACCAGCCTTTGTTGGGAAGATAGGCGACCGTAGTGGCGCCTTCGTCGAGACCGGGATCACGCATGGCGCCCTTGAAATAGGTCCAGATGGCGATCTTCTTGAGCTTGGGATCGCGTTCCATCCATTGCTCGCGAATGGCGGCGAAACAATCCCTGCCGGAAGCGTCGACTACGAGGGGAGCATGAAGTTCGAGTTCTCCGAATTCGGAGGATTGAGCACGAATACCTACCACGCGACCGTCGTCCTTGAGCAAGGCCTTGGCTTTGGTTTCCTCTAGAACGGAGGCTCCGTTTTCCCGGGCCTTGTCGAGAAGCATCTCGTCGAACTCGGACCGCCACACCTGCCAAGTTGTGGACGATGGATGGTCCATGTGCTGAAAGAAGTAGAACGGTTGGGAAACGGACCCGTTTTGGCGAACGAACTGCACGCAGTATTTGCGTGGGTTTTCCGAGTGACGAAGCTTTTCGATTAAACCGAGTCTCTCCAGAGAATAATAGCAGAACGGCATGAGCGATTCACCCACGTGGTAGCGGGGAAACTTTTCTTTTTCCACGACTAGGACGTCGTGCCCCTTTTCGGCAAGCAATGCTCCGGTTGTGGAACCGGCAGGCCCGGCCCCGATGACGATTGCATCATACTTATCTTTGAAAGAAATCATATGAACATTGAATGCGCGGAAGCCGAGTTTTCAACCAACAGAGATGGGAGCGGGAGGCAAGATCTCTACGATACTAGCATAGCTTTCGCGATTGAAGCCGGTGATCGAGTTGCTTCGGCCATAAAGAACGTCCGCGCTCTCATCCAGCCCAAGAGCTTCCCTAATCGCGGCATCCGCACTTACCTTGAGAAAAGCCCGAGGGGCGCTGGAATAGGAGAGGCGATGATCGTTCAGTATACCACCGAGTGGGCGCTCGGCAGCTAAAATCTCCTCCCGAATTTCCTCGGGAAGGTTGGCCAATTCAATCTCTATGGCCCCGTACTCAACGGGCTTGTCTTCGGCTACGGTGTTCAGGACGACTTCCCGGAAATAGGCCCGGCCATCGCTAGAGGAAGAGAGCTTGCGTACCTTGATGGAGCCGCCGTGAAACTCTTCTAGTCGCGAGGTCATGTCTCCGCTATGTACAAGTAAATCGAGATAAGGTTGAGGCACTTCCCCGCCCTCGATGGTCTCATATTTCAGCCTGGGTATGCCTCGTGTAAGCCGAAACATGCTGAGCGGGTAGAGAACGTCAGGGTGAACAGTTGACGGTTGGACGGCCATGGTGAACTAGACGTATCGGGAATCTCGATGTTTCGGTAGAAAAAATCGGTGCAGCATGGAATCGACCCGAAGCAATGCGTCGCGGGTAAGCACAAGCTCATCACCCTCGCGAGAGATATCGCCTAATTGTTCGAGGTCGGCGAGAATTTCGCTGAAGCGTTCCTCCACTTTCTCCCCAAATTTGTCGCGAAAATATCCAAGATTCACTCGACCCAGCTTGAACTGCAAGATGAGCTCGCGAAGAAAGCGTTCCTCCTCGGTGGTCAGCAACGCCCTGCGGACGGGTGCCCCACCCTCCTCGATTTTTTTGATGTAGTCGTCGATGTGGATGAGGTTTTGATAATGAATGCCGCCAAGGTGCCCGAAGGAAGCGACTCCAAGGGAAACCATATCGGCACCGGTCCATAAGCGGTCACGGTATACGAACTTAGTGGCCTCGGGATCCTTGACCGCCGTGTAAGCGCTGGTCACGGTGTAACCGGCGTTCTCCAACTCGCTGAATGCGTAGTCCGCCCATCGGCGCTTGGTGGGCCAGTCGGCCACGGGGGCGGCTAACTTGCCCCCTTCCTTCATGGTCTTGTAAATGGTCGTGTTGAAGGGGATTTCCATCTGGTAGATGGTTACGCAATCGGGCGAGAGGTCGATAACCTTGCCCACGCTGTCCACCCAGTTTTCATCGGTCTCGTCGAGCATGCCGGCAATGAGATCGACGTTGATGTTGTCGAAGCCGAGACCCCGAGCAAACTCATAGGCTCGAAAAACCTCCGGGGAACGATGGGCGCGCCCGTTAATGTCCAGAACGTGGTCGCTGAAATTTTCGATTCCCAAGCTAAGGCGAGTGACCCCGAAATTCTTGATGACCTCCAATTTCTTTTCGGTAAGGGTGCCGGGCTCGCACTCGAAGGTGACTTCTTCCGTTTCGTCCCAAGGCATGATCGCCTTCATCCCGTCGGTCAACTCTGTGAGTTGTTGGGCCGAGAGATAGGAAGGGGTACCGCCACCGAAATAGACGTACTTAAGCTTGCGGCCCGAAAGGTATGGTCGTTCAGCGTATTGACGAAGCTCCTGCAAGGTGGCGGCGAGGTAGCGACGTATGTCGGAGGAGTTCTTGTCGGTATAGACCCGGAAGTAACAAAAGTGGCAGCGCTTCCGACAAAAAGGCACGTGATAGTAGAGACCAAGGGGTGCGTCACCGGGTTCGGGACTATTGAGGAGACTCTCTACGCAGGGAGCATCTTCCTCGCCCCAGAAGGAAAAAGGTGGATAGTTCGAGACGAAATAATTTCCCGCCTTGGTGTCGTCCTTGGTCTCGACGTCGGGTTTTACGAAAGTGTCTCCGCAGGTGTCTTCGCTCATGGGCCGGCTTCCTTTGCTTATCAGGGTTTGGTTTCGAAGGCGTAGACGTTTCCGTCCTCGCAGCCAAAGATAACCTTCGTACCCACTACCGCGGGAGTGGATGATATGGG
This sequence comes from uncultured Opitutales bacterium, assembly GCA_963934405.1. Taxonomy (GTDB): domain Bacteria; phylum Verrucomicrobiota; class Verrucomicrobiia; order Opitutales; family Seribacteraceae. Next base: position 4,723 of record CAWVZQ010000038.1, read on the forward strand.
TTCGCCGACTTCGTAAGATACGATCTCCTTGCCGTCCTTTAGCGAGGCGAGATAGACTTTTCCGTCCATCGTGCCGAAGACAACTTTGTCGCCGCAAGCGACGGGAGAACTGTCGATACGACCACGCGAGGCAAATCGCCAAGAGGCCTTGCCGGTTACCCGGTCGATACAATGAAGACCCTTGTCGCGACCACCGATGAGGCAGTGCTTTTCGGTAACGGCAGGTGAAGAGTAGTAAGGAAAATTCTTGCCGCGATAGGTCCAAACAACATCACCGGTCTTGAGATCGAAACCCGTCACCGCGTTGTCCATGTTGCCTACGTAACCAATGCCGTCGGCAATCGCCACGGTGGCCGCGATGGGAGCTTCCACCTCAATCGAACGGACCAATTTGCCGTCCTCCAGTCCGACGACGTAAAGCACCGCGTCGCATCCGCCGAAAACGACCTTGTCGCCATCGAGAATGGTGGGGACGCCATTAACGTAGTTGTTCGTCTCGAATTTCCAGAGGAGTTTTCCGCTCTTCGCATTTACGCAGTGTACGTAATTGTCATAGCTGCCGATCACGATTACCTCGTCCTTCGACTTTGGGCGAATGGCGCGGTTTCCGGCACCCATGATTTCGCCCTCTGTCTCGTACTTCCAGAGAAGTTTTCCGGTTTTTGCCTTCAAGGCGTAGAGAAACCCGTCGGTGGAACCGATATATACGATATCGCCGACAACCAATGGGGCCGCCTCAATGGCCAGTTCGGTTTCGTAGTTCCATGTTTCCTTGCCTGTTTTCAAGTCGATGGCGTGAAGCTTTTTCGAATCCGAGCCAATGAATACGAGGCCATCCTTGACCACGGCGGACGACTTTGTAAAATCGCCCGTTTCGAAAGTCCAAAGCAGTTTCAACTTGTCGCCCAGTTTGCCGGGAGCAAGGCCACGCAGATCCTGCCCCCCTCGGTGCTGAGGCCAATCCCCGTCTTTACCGAAGGCGAACCCGGTGCTGAAAACACAGGTAATGAACGGGAACCAAATCGTCTTCCAGAAACTCATGCCTTACTAGAAGATGACTCGAATCCTATCTCTGCGCAAGCTGTCCCCGCAAAGAGCGAAGCATAAAGTTTTGCGAAGTCTTGACCGGATACGGGACGAGGATTGAAGCCCGCAGTCCATTGCTCGGAAGCTTCTTTAGCGAGATGAGAAATATCGTCAAAAGTAAATCCATGTTGCTCAAGATTCTTTGGAAATCCAGCAAGGACAAGTAACTCTTCGACAACAGTGATTAGGCAATTTAAGGCAGTTTCTGCATCAGCATCTTGGCTGACGAATCCAACGCCTCTTGACAGCTCTGCATAAATTTCAAGTACATCCGAAAGTTTACTGTTAAAGCGAATGACAGCGGGCAAGCAAAGCCCAACAGCTTGACCGTGTACAACACCGCGATTTGCAGTGAGTGGATTGGCCATGGAATGAGCCGCACCAAGCATACTTTGCTCGATGGCCGCTCCTGCGTGGGATGCTCCAAGTAAAACCGCTCCTCGCGCATTCAAGTCATTGGGCTCCAAAAGAACCTTTTGAAGATTATCAGCTAATAGCATTAAAGCCATGCGTGAGTGCCGTGCAGAGAATTCGTTGCGCTTTAAAGTAACAGCAGCCTCCAAAGCATGAGCAATAGCATCGATCCCCGTGCACGATGTAACAGAAAGAGGTTGGGAGATTGTCAACTCGGGATCAAGAAGAGCAACTTTCGCCAAGGCTTTTGGATCACCGCAAGCCATCTTCCTGTGCGTCAAGTCATCGGAAATTAGGGCAAAAGACTGGCATTCGCTACCAGTGCCAGCCGTCGTAGGAACAGCAATAAAGGGCAACATATCCTTCGTAGCCTTGCCTACTCCCCAGTAATCTTTCATCTCTCCTCCGTTGGTAAGCACGAAATTGCATCCTTTGGCCGTATCCATTGAGCTTCCTCCACCAAAGCCAATCAATAAGTCCGCCCCAAAGCTTTGCGCAATATCTCTACAGTGATTAATGCTGGAACATGTAGGGTTTTCGATCGATTCATCGAACACGGCAACTTGAAGCCCCGCGGCATGAAGCACGGTCAGAGCACGGTCAACATGGCCCGCAGCAACAATTCCCTTGTCGGTTACAAGCAAAACCTTCTTACCAAAGACTTTGGCCTCCTCTCCAACTAAATCAATTGAACCGGAACCAAAAATGACCCGAAGTTCTGAATCTTCCTCCGAAGAGAAAAACGGCTGTTTGGCCAAAGAGCTAAACTGCTCGGAAAACATGGTTTCAACCAAGGTTAGATCGGAAAATGCTTATGCCGCAATACCTATGGATCGGCGTTTGTACAAGAATTCGAACATGTTTCCTTCATGGGGTTGATCCCAAGAAATTTTCATCGTAGATATTGGGCCAAGATTTAGCCTTTCGATATTAGGAGCGGCCAAAAGGTCATTTCTAAAACAGGCATCGTTAGAAATGGCGGTCACAACAAGAGTTGGGCCAATGAGACTAAGCATATCTTTCTGAGGCGCTTCAACGACACTGGCGTAGGGGCAAAGAAATTCCCTGTTGGATAAAGGGTGGTCGAATGATTCACAATAAACAACCGAAGGCCTGAGAAAAGTCCCGTTCTCGTTTTGAACCAATCGCTTTCCTTGTCGGTATTTTGCAGTATAATCCTTGGCCCCCTCTTGCTGTAAATCAGCCTCTATTGCACTGTCGATCCATTCGCCCATCTTGGCATTTGCAAATCCGGACAAAACGGCGTTGGGGTCGTCTGAAGAAGTAGGATTGATAGCACCTAACTTTTCACCCAAGGCATCGGCAATTTCACGACCAAACTTTGGAACAACTACTGCTGATGCGTTGACGCAACTTCGCCCTCCATTGTCTGCAATGGAGGATGCCATGAGGTCAACGTAGTCAGGCCAGTTATCAATTTCGTCTTCGCCAATTAAAATTTTGCTGAAGCCCGGCCCGTGCACTTGGACGCCAGGATTTCCCGCGTAAATATCAGTCGTGCTCTTGTCGCCAAAAATCAATGCCCTGCCGCACAGGCGAAGAATGTCGCCCGCCCCCTCGTGGTCTGTGGGATAAAAGCCAAAGGCTTCTTTAGGACAACCCGCAGCAATAAAGGCTTGGATCAATCGGTATGGAGTCCAAGGCTCATCACGGCCAGGTTTCATTATAATAGGAACTTTAAGGGCGATAGAAGGTAACCATAGGGAGTTAACGGCCGGTGAATTACTCGGCATGACAAGACCCAGTGCTTCAGTGGTCGGAAAGAAACAAACGGGGGAACCCGCTTGCTCGCCGAAACCATTGTCGAGAACCGATAAGTCAAGCCCTCGGGTAAGGCCATTCAGAATTAATTTCAAATTAGACAGGGCGTAGTGAATTTTGTCCATATTGCGACGGACCATTACATGAGGAAGACCACTGGTGGACGAAAGAGAAGAAATATACTCTTCCGGAGAGTGAGTGACTCCATCCACACCAACAGGCAAATCAGCTCTAAGAAAGAATTCTCCCGCTTTCGCCGAAATCTCAATAAGTTCGTTGGTAGAAATCTTATCGAGAGCGGCTTTTGCATCGTTAAGGCGGTGGATGTCCCTTCGAATGACACCGGCATTAACTTGGCTCAGGGTAGCCTTCTTAGAACCATCTCGATAATCATTCACGGAGGATTGGCTTAGGCTCACATATGGTTTGCCAAGGCGCAGACATGGAATATGCGGTGTACTCATATCAATATACTCCTTCAACAATTGTTTTTTGCATGGCGCCAAAAGGGCGAACCTCGGCAACGCCATCCCATGGAGCTTCCTCCCATGGTTCTCGTCGAATAGCTTCATCTCGTTCCAAAAATCGAGGCATGAAAAATTCCTTTGTCAAAGTTGTTAGCTCAACCCTGCCCCAGTCGTTATAATCGACGGCAGAGTTTGTATCGGTATTGACTACTCTGAGCACTGCTCTGGGTTGCGGAGCATGATAAGTAATGGAATAGTCGTTCTCGGGTCCGAAGGGTCGGTGCCTGGCAAGGCCCATGAGTGTATTTCCATAAGTCGGTACAAAGCCAATCTTTCCATCTTCACAAACTTCTTCGCAAAGGAATCGAGTATATTGCTTATTCATGGTGGTCCCTCCGCAAAAAACGCCTTTAATGCCTGCCTTTACCAAATCTTTTCTCTCCGCCATCGCCTCCAGCAACTTTGGAGTAGTGAATAGAGCGCTAACGCTACGATGCTTGAGTATAGTCAATGCCTGATCAATAGCGTGATCCATGTAAGCACGCGCTTGATCATATTGCTTAGAAGCAATAAGTCGCTTAACCCATCGCGGGTCCAAATCCACAAAATAACACGAGCATCCGCGCTCATTTGCCAAATGCTCAATTGCAAGTCGAAGGCGGCGGGGTCCAGTGGGGCCCACCATCATCCAATAATGATCTTTGGGAAAATGTTCGTCAGACAAAGTCTTTGAAAACGCAGTGTAATCAATTTTGTAATCGTCCCAACCAATTCGTTGCTTGGGCATTCCGGTAGTACCACCAGTTTCAAAAATGTTGAATGGTCTTCCCGCATATGCCTTTGGGGCCCAAACGTCGTTGGGAAGGTCACGAAGCCATTCGTCCTGAAAATTCGGGAATTTGTTGGATATGTCGGAAAACGACTTAATCTCCTCAAGGGGATTCCAATCCTGCTTATCCGCCCATTCGAGCCAGAACTTGCAGCCCGTTTCAGGCGAGAAATGCCACTTTACCATTTCAGCTACATGGGCGTCTAATGCTTCCGCAGCCAGTTTAACTTTTTCTTCCAAGCTCATAAAAAACAATGAAACGATTGTCCGACGTTTCCCAACTTAGGCCGCGTCGGGAAAAAACTTGTCGAGGGTCTCTTTCGAGGGAGGTTTGGTCACAAGCGAGACCGCCACTAGAGCAACCGCCGAGGCGACGAAACAAATAGCTGCGGGAACGATGCCCGGCCCCACCACGTATTCACCTCCATAACCTGATTGTTGGAAATAATAAAACCACAGCACCATCGCAGCGATGATTCCGGCGTAAGCTCCCTCCTTGGTGGCCCGTTTCCAGTACAAGGCCGCAACTACGATGGGAAAGAGCGCGGCAAACCCGCTGAAGCACCAAATCGCGAGGTCGAACACGTTGGCGTCCTTCGCCAACATCGCGAGCGCATAGGTTAAGACCACAATACCGACGATGAATGCGCGAGCGATAAAGATGATTTGCTTGTCCGAGTACTTTTCCTTCCCGGCTCGGTGAAGCACGATGTCGTTGGTGAAGATGGTGCCCATGCAAAGGAATTGTGAATCCAGTGAGGACATTATGGCCGCCAAAACACCCGCAGTAAGCAGTCCGGTCAGGATGGGGTCACCCACAAGTAATTTAAGCATAGCAGAGAGTACCGCAGGCGGCGGGATTCCCGGCGGCAACAGACCCGAGGCCCAAGCACCGATGAGAACGCACGGCACCCAGACCACCATGATACACAGCGGATGGGCGATAACGGTAAGGCGAAACGCCTTGGCGCTCTTGGCCGTTAGCCAATGCTGGAAAAGGTGCGGGAACATGCCCACACTGAGCGGAATGAAGAGATAGGTAAGAAAAGTCAGGAAGGGTATGCCTAACTGGCGCTCGAAGGAAGAAATCTTGCCCGTTTTCGGATTCTTCTTCTTGAACTCGACATCGATTGGAGTGCGCGTGAAGTGCGGTTGAACATTAGCTAGTTCCGTGGCTCGATCGGATTCCAACAACCGGCCGATGGGTTTCGGCGGTACATTTTTTGCCAATGCTCCCACCTTCTTGTCGAAGCGGAAGTCCTGCACGATCTTTCCATCCTCCGTGATGCGGGCGGCCACGTTGCCGGCGTTATCAATGCCACCCAAGGCCTTCACTATAAATACAAACGCGACAAGCCCCATAAACATGAAGACGATGGTTTGGAAAGTGTTCGCATAGGCTGCCCCGCGAGAACCGCCCATGAAGACATAGGCCAAGACAACAACACATACAACGAGACCCGTTAGCCAAGGCGGGACGCCGCCAAGCCATGCAGGGATGGATGGATCCGTGAAGATTGCCGGGAAAGCGCCTGCGGTGACCGGTTCGATCGTCTTGCCCGCTCCGATAATACCGATGAGCAAATAAGGAACCACTAGCAGGACGAGAATGGGAAAAAGAAGGTAGCCGAGTCCGTCTGACTCGAAACGAGCTCGGAAGAATTGAATCTGCGTCACATAGCCGTACTTCTTGCCGAATGCCCATAGACGAATGCCGATGATGAAGAACACGGCTGCGTGGACAAGTCCGCTGATGGAAGCCATCAATCCGTAAGTACCAATACCGCGCTCGAAGGACTTTCCCGTAGAACCTACGAGGGCAAAGGCTGTCATAGTAGTCCCGAATACGCTCATTAGCAGGAGGAACGGACCGATGCTGTGACTGGCGACGAAATAATCCTTACTAGTGCCTCGAAAAAGGCGACTGCTGTAGAAGCCAAGCGCCAGAAGCAAGCAGAGATAGCAAACAATGACGACCAAAGTGCTCATGAGGAACCCTCTTCCTTCTCGGCAGCCGTGGTTTCGGTCTCGGCGAAGGCCTCGAGATCATGTGGCCAAGCCATTTTTATGGCGAGCCAGCCAAGGGCCGCGCAAGCGAGAGAAAATGCAGCATGAAAAGCAAGCCCGACTGGTAGAAACCCGAAGACGAGCGTTCCGTCATCCCACCACCATTTGTCCTGATGAAGGACGAACATGAGCAGGAATAGTCCCCAGACAAGGAGCTTCCCGGAAGAGGATTCCGTAGTGCTCACGGTTATTTCCCGATTGCGTATAGGTGCGTCTGGGTGGCGACGTAGAGCACGCCGTTGGCCACCACAGGCGAACTATATACGGGAGCTCCCATATCCACGGTCTTGACTTTCGGCTTCTTCTTGCCGTGGTCCAGAATGATCAAATCGCCATCCTCGTTGCCAAGGAGGACTTTGCCGTCCACGACCAATGTGGATCCCCAAATCCTACTGAAAGAATCATGCTTCCAGTAGAGCTTGCCGGTGTTGGCGTCGAGACAATGGACGATGCCGGCATACTCTGCTACATAGACAAGGTCATCCGCTACGGATACGGTGGAAATTGTGCGACCCACGTCGGTATACTTCCAGACGACCTTGCCTGTTGCTGCATCGATACAGGTAAGGCGCCCCACTCCATCGCCATGTTCAGGGTCCTGCCCAATGGCTGCGTAGACTTTTCCTTCATACAAAACGGGTGTTCCGATTAGTTCCGAAGGGCCAGGAGGAGTAGCGTAGGGAACCTTTTTTCCATTCTTGTCTTTGCGATAGTGGGGCTCGTTGCAGTCCACTTTCCAAATTGGGTTGAAAACATCGAAGCCTTCGGCGTCCTTTTCGGGCTTGGAGTTATAGCCATAACAGAAGCCATCCGTCCCGCCCCAGATAAGAACATCCTTATCCCCAGCCTTGCCATAGGTGAGGGAGGACCAAGCTGCATGCAGGGCATCTTTTCCGGCACCGGATCCATCCTCACCAACAAGTTCACCAGTATTCTTGTCGAGAGCAATCCAGCATGGAGATAATGGGGCGGGAATATTGGTATGGGACCAATCGACGCCGTTTGAGGTGGCAACGAATAAGAAGTCCCCTACAATAACGGCAGAAGAACTGGTGACGTTGTGGGGAAAAACGCCAAGCTCGTCCCGCATGTCATATTTCCAAATCAAGTCAGCGTCCAGGTTCTCTTGAAGCGGAGCAGACTGACCTTTAGGGTTAACGTACTTAGCCTCAGATTTGAAAGGGCCTTCGTTTCCATTCTTGAGACCTTCGACATCGACGCAGACAACCTCGCACTTGTTGGTCACTATGTAAGCTCTGTTACCTTCTATTGCGGGAGAAGAACAGATCCCGATGTATTCCCAATCGCTCACCTTCCCCGCGCCAAGCTTCGGAATGACGAGTTGCCAGTTCAGTTTACCGGTCTTTTCATCAAAGCACATGACAATGCCTCGATCGCCCTTTTTGGTTGGGTCCCGAGGGGATTCGTTATTAGTTCCCGCATAGACGCGTCCATCCGCCACGGTAACGTTTCCATAAGCCTGCGAGCCGAGCTTGGCGATCCACTTGATGTTTTTAGTCGTCTTCATGTCGACGACTTCATCCTCGTCCATACGCCCCGGATCGAAGTCCAAGTTTATCCCTTTTTCGAAGGAGACCATGTTGCGGGAGCCGTTACCTCCCCAAATGGGCCAATCCGCAGCAAACATCGTTTTCGCAACGAGAAGAAAAGCAAGAAGGCAGGTGGAAAAAGCTCTGACTGAAATAGTTGTTAAAAAATTCATATTGGTTGCGTCCTAGTTGTTGGAGGTGACGGAAATGTTATCTATGTAAACCTTTTTTAAGCTCTGGGGCGAAAGAGCATAAATGCCCGGCGAACCCTGCTTGTGAGCGTTTGCGTGGGGTGCTTCTATCGTCCAAGCCTCCGGCTCGTCGGATCCCTTCTCCCAAGCCTTTGCCCTAATTACCCCGGAGCCATCGGTTGCAATGTCCACACGGGTCTTAAGGTGGTACCAAGTATTGGTTTTAATGCTAAAGGGAACAGAAACCTTGAACCTATCATAATTAGAAAAAACTTCGAGCTTTTGCCAATTGCCGACCAAGGCAACGATATAGCGTTGGTTAACCAGACCTATGGTGGACTTGATGCGTCGATTACCATCAGTCATGACATCCGCCTCGACAGTGTAATTGCTCATGTCCTTGTGACCGACAAAGTTCATGGCTCTTTGAAAGAGTACCTTGTCCAGAGTATTGCCGGCTATTTTATTGCCGTCGCTTTCCTGAATTTGCCATCGCATGCGAGCTCCAAGCCAAGGCAGGGGGGGATAAGAGAAGGGAATGTCGTCGGAAGATGTTTGGCTTAAAACAAAAGAGTCCTCAAAATTTTCAGCATAAGGAAGGTCCTGCAGTATTCGACCTCGAGCCACCCCAAACACTTTGCCGTCCGTCACTCTCAAGGCTCCTGCCGAAAGCTTGGCATCGGAGGCTGCCACTAGAACACCGTCGCTGGAAATTTCCGCGTCTACCTTAACCTTCACTTTCGCTGTTGGCGGAATCCACTTTTCCCAAGTGAGCCCCTCAGATAATTCGGCGATGCGTCGGCCGGTTTTGTCGAGGGAAAAAACCTTAAATTTTTGCGAGGTACCTGACTTTACGGCGAATTCCGCAGGAACGACCTGTAAAGCAACGGGACCGCCCGTGCCCTTTGCCTGAGCAACGGCTGTCGCCGAAAAATCAGGTGCCGGTGTTTTGGAGCCAAAGCAATAAAGACGCTTCTTCGACTGGAC
>CAWVZQ010000039.1:0-13897 GCA_963934405.1 uncultured Opitutales bacterium
CCGTGGGCGCGAATGTAGGCGGCGGCATCGGTATCCTCGTTGGCTACGTCCACGGGGGTGATGCCGTCGGGCCCGTAGCGGGCGTTGATCTCCATGCCAAGGGAAAGGGCTTTACGGATAAGGGACTTTTTTCCTGAAAAGGCAGCTCCGTGCATGAAGGAATAGCCGTCCTTGGCGGGTAGGGTGGGGTCGGCCTTGCGTTCGAGGAGGAAGTCGACCATGTCCTCGCGGCCGGCGACGGCGGCGAGAATGAGCGGGGTGGCCCCGAATCCGTCGCGGGCGTTTACGTCCTCGCCCTTGTCGAGGAATTCCTTGACCGCCTTGAAGTCGCCGAGGCCGGCGGCGACGTGGAAGGGATGTTCCACCTTCACGCCGATCTGCAAAAGCATGTCGAAAATTGGCTTGTGACCGCCTGCGGCCGCGAGCTCGGCGAGGCTGGTGCCGTGTTCGTCCTTGGCATGGGGATCGGCGGAGAGGGCGAGAAGAATTTCGAGGGTTTCCTTTTCGCCACGGAGGGAGGCGGTCATGCCGGGGGTTTCGCCCTCGTCGGTGCGGGCATTTACATCGGCCCCGTTTTCGAGGAGTACCTCCAGAACCTGTCGGTTTCTACCCCATGCCGCGCTGTGGAGGGGGGTGGAGTCGTGGCGCCCCCGGGCGTTGGGGTCGCCACCTTTACTTATGAGATATTCTACGATGGCGGCGTTTCCCTTGTAAGCGGCGTAGTGCATGGGCGAGTGCCCGAAGCGGTCGGGGGCGTTGATGAGGGCGCCCTCTTTGATGGAGGCGACCACTGCGGATGGGGTGTTTCGGCCGATGGCTAGGAAAAGCTTGTCGTTGAAGCGGTCGATGATCTCCTGGGCCAAGTGACGCCCGAGGATTTGCCATCCGTCGCCCTTTTTGTCGCGAAGCTGGATAACTGCTTTGAGTTTGTCCAAACTGCCGGTGACCGTTATGCGTTCGCCCTCGTCGGTCAAGTCGAGGGTTTTGAGCAGGTCGAAGTTGAGCGGGCCGGCGTCGCGGATCGATCGGGAGAGTGAACGGAGATTCACTTCGGCGGCCACGGAATACTTGGCGAAGAGCTCGCGTCGATTCTTGGAGAGGCGATTGAGCGGACGACCCAAGGTGGCCTCTCTCCGATACTCGGGAGTGCTGAGCCAGAGGGCGTCTTTCTTGCGTGTGAGCCCCAAGCCGTTGTAGGCGAGAAGTGAATCGAGAATGCCTCCGACGTTGGCTTGGGCGAGAAACTGGCCGAGGGAAAAGTCCGATTCGATGCCTATGCCAAAGAGCATGCCGGGACTGGGCAAAGCCGAAGGGCTTTCGGGTGATCGAGATGGCTGCCCCTTGCGGAAGGATCCGAGTGCAAGGGCGAAGTGACCGGAGGGGGAGGCGAGGAGGTCATCAACGGAATCTTGGAGAGCGGACATGGCGCTTCCTTTCGAATCCTCTCCTTCTTTCTTTTCGGGCGCAGCAGCTCCCAACAGTTGCGTGAGTATGGCGCCTGCGGTGGAACGCATGTCCTCGGGGTCGATTGACAGTCCCGCCACGACGGGAGCGTCTCCCGGCAGGAGGTCGACAAGGTGCGCGGGGAGACCGTTGGCCTCTTTCCCCTTTTTCGCCGGTTTGGCTTCGGGGTCTTCGATTTCAAGGATGAAGCGGCCGGGGTACGATTTGATGCGTGCGGCCAGTTTCCGTTCCAAAATGGGTCCGATGGCGGGGAGCATTCCTTTCCACTGATCGGCGGGCCAGTAAAGACGCGCGAGTTTGGCGAATCCCTCGCCATTTACGTATAGATCGACGTCTCCCGACTTTTCGAGGTGCTTGGCAAGCGGCTTGGGCAAGCTATCGGTCGGCTTTTCTAAAAGTGATTTAGCCACTTCCTCCACGCGGTCCGATGGATCAATCGGGTTTCCGGGTGATGGAGCCACGCCAACGAAGGCTATGACTTGGCCCTTGATTGCCAGACCGATTGACTTTCCCGTGGCGACGTAGACGACGAACCCTTTGTCCTTGCGCATCCTCAAATTGGCCTTCTTCGCGATGGAGGCGAGACTGGAAGCGACCTTTTTCTTGTCTTTGGCTAAAAATAATGCGCCGAACGCGAGGGCGTCGTCCTTGGCATGCCCGCCGCGTAGAAAAAGACGAGCGGGCACCTTCAGGTTTAGGCCTGTGGCATTGGGGTCTTCGAGAATGGGCGTGATCTCGGGTAGGACTTTTTTGGCCCATTTCAGGATGGGTTTCCACTCGGTGGTGTTTGCGTAATCCGATTTTTCGAGGATGTTCCCTAGACGGACGGAGGCCACTACGTAGGCGTCCTCGGGAATCCATTTGGTCGTGCCTTGCAGGGCGACGACAGCGTGCGAGCAGGAGCAGACCAAGGCGAGGGCCACCCACAAAGGCTTGGTTTTGGATGTTTGGATTTTGGCGTCGTATTTTTTGTGCATGAGATTTCTAAGCCTTCAAGTTAACCGGCGTTGCGGTGGGGTCAAATTTTCTTTCGAGGTTGCGTTTTCGTTTTTGGGAGGAAAAGAACGAAAGGATGTTCACGGGTATCGTCGAAAACATGGGTATCGTTGCTTCCTTTACCGAGGAAGAGGAAGCTTGGCGTCTCGTGCTTGAATTACCCTTTGTCGATGGTGGGGGATTGAAGCCCGGCGATAGCTTGGCGATAGACGGTTGCTGCCTGACGGTGACGGAGTTGAGCGGACAGAACGCTTCCTTCGATCTGCTGGAAGAGACCCTCTCGCGAACCACTTTCGGTACCCTTGCCGCAGGCGACAAGGTCAACTTGGAGCGTTCCTTGGCTGCGGATGGGCGACTGGGCGGGCATTTCGTGACCGGGCACGTCGACGCCACGGGCGAGGTCCTCATTTTTGAGGAAAGGGGGAAGAACATCTACCTTCAGGTTCGGGTGCCCGAGGAATTTTCGCACTACTTGGCGGACAAGGGAAGCATCGCGGTGGACGGATGTTCGCTTACCGTGTGCGACGTACAGCAAGATCTGTTTGCCGTTTGGTTGATACCGCACACGCTTTCGCTGACTTCCCTTGAATCGCTCAAGGCGGGTGATCTCGTGAACTTGGAGTTCGATCTCTTGGCCAAGTACGTGGAGCGTATTTCGAGCCGAGGTCAATAGTTAGTGGCTGGGAGCGCGATGACAATGGACTTGGACGATAGAGCGAGAGCGGTGCTGGAAGAGTTGAAGCGCCAACGGCAAGAAGGCGTGGACGCAGTCTACTTGGAGCAAGAAACGATAGACGGTCTGCGGACGGCCTTGGGGGCGGTGGAGACAAAAGTTTCTTCCGCCGTAGTTCCGGAAGCGAAGCCGGAACCCAAGCCTGCACCCAAGCCGGAACCGAAACCTGCTCCTATAGAGCCGGTCTCGAGTAGTTCGGCGCCTCCTGTTGAAGTGGCTGAAGTGAAACCGAAGCCAATTGCAAAACCCGTTCGGAAAGCGGAGCCCGCGGGACCTTCCGTGTTGCCGCCTCCACCCGAGGTGAACTTGCCGGATGGCGACTCGGAGAGTCGCATGTCCTGGCTTCGCGACTTGGTGGTGGCTTGTCCCACCTGCAACGCCAACCTGAATCCCGGCGCCAAAGTTGTGTTCGGGGTAGGCAATCCGGCCGCAGACGTCTTTTTTTGCGGAGAAGCTCCCGGCCACGACGAGGAGATGAAGGGTGAACCTTTTGTCGGAGCCGCAGGCCAATTGCTGGACAAGATAATTTCCGCGACGGGCTTGACCCGCGAAGGCGTCTACATCGGAAACGTCATGAATTGGCGTCCCCAACATGATCAAGCCTTTGGAAATCGGCCACCCACGGAAGAGGAAATGAATTTCTGCCTCCCGTACCTGAAGGCTCAGTTGGAAGTGGTGCAACCAAAGGTAATCGTGGCCCTTGGTCGAACCGCCGCCAATGCCTTGGTTCAACCCGATCCGAGTGCCAAGATGGGAGACGTTCGAGGTCGATGGTGGGAATTCGAGGGTGTGCCCCTGATGGTCACCTATCACCCATCCTATCTCCTTCACAATCCCAGCATGCTTGGTAAACGCCGGGTGTGGGAGGACGTCTTGCTGGTGATGGAGCGCTTGGAAATGCCCATTTCCGATAAGCAACGAGGTTTTTTCCAGTAAGAAGGCATTTGTCGCGATGAAGGTTCTACTCGTGTTGGCAGGGGAACCGCCCGACGAATCCCTTCTTGATTGGCGAGCTGAGACCGCTGACTTCGTCATTGCCGTCGACGGCGGGATGAACGCCTTGATCCATGCCGGGATTCAGCCCGATTTGCTGGTGGGGGATTTCGATTCCTTCGATCCGTCGACTTCAGGTTCCGTTTCCTGCGAAGTCGTCCGCGAGGAAGGTCAGGATTCGACCGATCTGGAGAAAGCCCTTCGTCACTTGCCTGGAGATGAAGCGCCCGATGAAATCGTTCTTCTCGGTGCCACGGGCGGACGATCCGATCATTTCTTGACCAACCTTTTGGTGGCTTCCTCCTTACCGGAGGCAAGCAAAGTCGCCCTCGATGCCACTGATGAAATTATTCAACGGGCAACGCCGGCGTGTTCGGTTTCACTAATCGGGATGAGTGGTAAAACGGTCAGTCTATTGCCCCTGAGCAGTTGTGAGGGAGTCGCTACGGAAGGTTTGCGCTGGGAGCTTACGGATGTTGCGATGGGACCCGGTATCCTGCTCGGGCAAAGCAACGAAGCGGTTTCCGAAAAAGTCTCCGTCAGTCTTCGAGTGGGCAACCTGTTCGTGATTACGCCGAAAAATTAGCCGAGTCGAGGATCGCCCGATGACTTGCATCACTCGGACTGGGCCACTCGGTAGAGGAATTTCTTTCCGCGTAGAATGATGGAGTCGCCGACGATGGCGGCCGAGGCGTTGAAGGAGTCTTCGAGCGGGTTGAGGGAGAGTGTTTCGGGGTTTTCATCAGCGGACAGAACGAGGGTGGCGCCTTGCTGGTCGGTCAGGTAGATGCGACCTGCGGCGGCCACGGGCGATGCGTACAGGTTGAGGATTCCGGGTAGCCGAAAGGGCCCGCTCGGCTCTTCTCCCGTTTTACCTTCGAGACGAGTGAGAATCGCTTGGTAGTGGCGAAGAAAGTACAGATGTTTTTGATAATAGAGAGGGGAGGGTACGTAAGGCGTGCGGCGTCGAAGGTTCCAGAGCGCGTGGTCGGTGCCGGCGAGATCGCCTTTGGCTCCTTTCAGGCTGAGGGCGAGCATGGATTGGATTTCGTAGCTGCTGCCGGCGTAGAGGATGCCTTTCGCATGCACGGGGGTGGCCACGACGTTGTTGGACAATCCGCTGCAATGCCATACGACCTTTCCCGTGGCCAAGTCGTAACCGCGAATGGCGGAGGTTCCGCTGACGATGGCTTGGGGCTTGCCGTCCACCTTCGCGATGATCGGGCTAGCCCATGAGGTGGGTTCGTCACGAGCTTGCCGCCAGCGTTCCTTGCCCGTGCGCTTGTCAAGCGCGACAACGAAGGAATCGCCCTCGTGGTCCCAGTTTACGATTAGGGTGTCGCCGAAAAGGGCGGGGGATGCGCCTTCGCCGTGACCGTGCTTGACAAGCATGTCTCCCAAATCCTTTTCCCAAAGAACGGTGCCGTTGTAGTCGAGAGCGTAGAGACCGCTGGAGCCGAAAAAGGCATAGACGCTCTCTCCGTCGGTGACGGGCGAGTGGGAGGCCCAGGTGGCGGACTCATGGGTGCTCTGGTGAGGTTGGGCGTCACGCACGGTTTTTTGCCAAAGGACGGAACCGTCCTGCAAGTCGAGACAAACGACGAGAAATTGGAGTTTGCGCTTGGGATCCAGGTTGTTGTGGGCGCCTTTGGGTTGCTCGGGGACGGGAAGGGCTTTCCCGTGGGCCGAGGTTCCCGTAAGAAATATTCGATCTCCCCATATCACGGGTGTCGAGTGACCCTCGCAGGGCAGGGGCGTCTTCCAGCGAATGTTTTTTGTTTCGTTCCAGTCTACGGGCGGATCACCATGAGGAGCTTCACCCGTGGCGAGGGGACCACGCCATTGCGGCCAATGGGAAAGGGCAGTGGAACCGGGCTTTGCGGCTTCGTCCTCAACAGTGTCCAGATCCCCCGAAGCAAGATCCTTGAGATCACGGGGGGAACCCTTTGCGTTGTCGCAAGCCGCGCAGCTCAAAAAAGAAGCGAGCAGGATGCCGAGGGCAACCTTCATCGCCGAAGGTCTAGGCATACGAGGTCGCCCCGAGAGTTACGAACGTACAGGTAGCCGTTGGCTAAGACGGGACTCGTCCAGCAGCGCCCGCCGATGACCTGTTCGCGAATGATCGGCTTGAATCCTTTGGGCGAGACCGGAGCGATCGCCAGTTCGCCGCGCTGCCCGAGAGCGATGATGCGGTTGCCCGCAACGATGAGGGAACCCACCTGGAGGTTGCTCTTGTCGCGCCATTTCTCCTCTCCGGTAGAGAACTTGACGCAGACCAAGTCCTTTGGTCCGGCCATGTGGACGTTGCCATCAAAACCGTAGAGATAGTCGCCCACGGGGATGGCGTTGTTCATGTGGGTGGAAAGAGTTTTCTTTTCGTATATCTTGGTCAGTGCGTTCCCTTGAAGTTGAAACAGGGCGGAACCTCGACGGTACCCCGTCGATATAAAGATTTTGTCGCCGCGGACCAGAGGTGTAGTCGAGTTGGTGCGGTAACTGGTTTCCCATTTTTCGAAGGCGACGGTGGCGCCATCCTTGGCATCAAAGATGACGAGTCCGTCGGTCTTGAGAGTAGCGATCCAGGTCTTGCCCGCGTGAGCGAAAGCAGCAGGACTGCCGTAGGCATGACGATACTTCTTGCTCCTCCAAACTTCTTTTCCCGAATCCTTTTTCAAGGCGAAGGTGTAGTCGGCTTCGATGATCAGAAGGTCATCGAGCACATAGGGAGAACCCGCAAAACCCCACTCCGGTGGTTTTTTCATACCAGCTGAGGTCATCATGTTCTTGCTCCAAAGCAGGGTTCCCTTGGCGGCGAGATATGCGTTGAGGCGCCCATCTTTGCTGATTGAATAAACCGTTTCTCCGTCCACCGTGGGTGTGGCGCAGGGTCCACCTTCGTGCAGGTAGTCTACAAGCTGAGCCTCGTAGGAGTCGCTCCACAGCTCTTTGCCAGTGACTGCATCCAGACACCAAACCGTTTCCTTGCCGTCTTGCTTGATGCCGTCATGTCCCATGGTGAAAAGTCGACCATCCGCCACCGATACCGCGGAGAAGCCGAGACCGACTTTCGCCTTCCATGCAACCTTTTCGAGGTTGGCCTGCCAGTCTGTCTCGTTCGAAACACCCGTGCCGTCCGGACCGAGCCAACGCGGCCAGTCGGCTGCCGAGAGGAAGGAAATGGAGAGGGGAAGAAGTAAAAGAAGTTTTTTCAAGAGATTTTTTGGCTAGGCAAGTTCTTGGTGTTTTCGGAAGGAATGCCGAAATCCTTCGGATAAATCAATTCCTACCGCGAGGAAAGAGTTGACGATGTTGCCGATCTTGAAGAGGGCAAGAGAAAGATTCCTCTTTTCTTTGTGGTCATTGGGGAGGTTGCGAGATAATTGAAAGCGAATGATTCGTATTGTGGACGATGCCGAGGGATCGGCTTTGGCACCCGAGGGTTGGGACTTGGAGGCGTTGGCGGCCGAGGTTTTTGGCCCGAGCGGGGTGTTGCCGGTTGGTATGGAGATGGAGCATCGCCCGGAACAGGCAGCCATGGCGTTGGCTGTGGGGCGTGCTTTTGGTGAAGGTGAGAGTTTGCTTTTCGAGGCAGGTACGGGCGTGGGCAAGAGCTTGGCCTACTTGGCCCCGGGTGTGGTTCATGCGGTGACGACTAATCGCCCGTTCGTGGTGGCTACCAATACCATCAGCTTGCAGGAGCAATTGCTGAACAACGACATACCGATGTTGCGCAAGGTTTTTGAGAAATCTCCACGGTTGGCGGAGTTCGCCGATTTTCGAAGCGCATTGCTTGTAGGTAAGGCCAACTACCTGTGTGACAACCGCTTGGAGGCGGCAATGAGGGGGCAGACGGATTTGTTCGAGACCTCTCAGAGGGCCGAACTGGAACGGATTCGAGAATGGGCGACCGATGGGCCCAAGGAGGGCATCCGTCAGGAATTGTCGCCATCGCCGAAGTTCGACGTGTGGGATGCGGTAAACGCTGATTCCTCCGTATGTTCGAACAAGCGATGCTCTCCTGAAACGTGCTGCTACCGGCGGGCTCGGGCTCGAGTCGACAAAGCCCATTTGCTAGTGGTCAACCACAGCTTACTCTTTGCCTTGGTCGGAGCGGGCGCAGCTCCCGGGGGTGATGTTCCCGGCGTGTTGTTCCCCAACGATTTCGTCGTTTTCGACGAGGGACATGAGACCCCTGCGGTTGCGAGCGATCATTTGGGTTTGGGGATTAGTTCTTGGGCGATGTCGATGGTCTTGAGGAGGCTCTACAACCCCGCGAAGAGGAAAGGTCTATTAAGCCGAATCGGTGACAAGAACGACTTTGAACTGGTGGAGAACTCTAAATTGGCCTGTGAAGATTTCTTCAACCACGTGCACGTCAGCCTTCTGCAGACGCGGGATGTTCGTCGATTGGTGGAACCGGGAACCTTGCCCACGGATTTGTTTCCTCCCTTGAGCCGTCTCTTGTATCGCTTGAAGGCTTTGGCGGAGGAAGCAGAGGATGAGGTTCTTCGAACTGACCTAAAGGACAACGACAAACGTCTTCGCGGATACTTGGACGGTATTGGCCAAATAGTGGATCTAAAAGATCCTGAAAGTGTCTACTGGGTGGAGCGTTCGGGAAAGAAGCGTGCCATCATCCACTTGCGGAGTGCTCCCATAGATGTCGCCAAGGCTATGCGCGAAGCCTTGTTCGAGCGAGGAACTTCGGTTCTCATGACCAGTGCCACCTTGACGCGTAGCGGCAAAGCGGATCACTTTCGGAGATCCGTCGGAGCAGATCATGCGAAGGAGGGTATCGTTGCCTCCCCATTCGACTATGAGAAGAATGTTACCATACGTATTGCCGTCGATTGCCCCGAGCCCATGGGGAAGGATCGTCTGCCCTACCTGAATTACCTAGTCGAGTCCATCCACGCCTCTGCCGCTCAAATCCAAGGAGGCACTCTTTCGCTGTTCACAAACTATGCTGACTTGCGCCACTGCTATGACATGCTGCGCCCTCGTTGGCAAAAGTTGGGACGCTCTATTTACGCTCAGGGTGAGGGCTGTTCGCGTTCCGAATTGCGAGAACGCATGCTGGACGAGGGCGATGTCCTACTCCTCGGTGCAGAGAGTTTTTGGAAGGGTTTCGACGCACCCGGCCCGGCTCTTTCGCAAATTATTTTAACGCGATTACCTTTTGAAAACCCCGGCCATCCCATTCTCGAAGCAAAGGCCGAATTCTTGGAGAAAGAGGGGAGAAGCCCGTTTCGCGAAATGACCTTGCCTACTGCGATAATGCGATTTCGTCAGGGTTTGGGTCGCCTCGTGCGCAGA
The DNA here is from genome assembly GCA_963934405.1 of uncultured Opitutales bacterium. GTDB lineage: Bacteria > Verrucomicrobiota > Verrucomicrobiia > Opitutales > Seribacteraceae. The sequence continues at coordinate 9,503 of CAWVZQ010000039.1, forward strand.
CACGACGACCATGGCGAGATATTGATTCTTGATTCTCGGATTGTACGTAAAGGCTACGGAAAGGAGTTTTTGGCCGAGATGCCCAAGAGGGATTACGAGGTTTTTCGCCTTTCGGAGCACCGTCAGGATTAGTATAAATATGGCTAAGTTTCTCCTTTTTTGGAAGTTTCTATTTTTCTTTGAGATTTGACAACTGCACCGGACTGGTTTGCTTTGAACCTTTCTCAAAAGCCCTTACCATTTTTAGCTTTATAAGATGAATATCGTATCTTTCGGTCATTCCGACGTAGGATTTGTTCGTGATTCGAACGAGGACTCATACCTCCTCGACGACGAATGCGGGCTCTATGTGGTTGCCGATGGGGTTGGTGGTTTGCCGCACGGTGCCCTTGCTAGTCGATTGGCCGTACAATTCTTTCGAGCGATGATTAGGGACAACCAAGACTGTTCAACTGAGGAAGAACTGCGCGAAATCGTTCACGCGGTGCATCGCAACATTATTGAAAGTGGAGGGCTCGTCGGCGGAGACAACGGAATAGGTACAACTTTTTCAGCCATCCGGGTATTGCCTGACAAATTCATGCTGGCCCACGTTGGCGATTCTTCGGTCTTCCACAAAAACGGGCAAGGGTTTAAGCACATATCCACTAGCCATACCTTGGGCAATGAATTGATTGAGAAACATGGACCCGACGCCATGAACGACATGCCCGATCACTATATGCACACCCTCACCCGTTGCATGGGGCAAGATATCGACTTTTCTGTCGACGTGGCCACTTTCCCTATCAAGCCGGGTGATGGCGTTCTGATTTGTTCGGATGGCGTAACCAACATGGTGGACGAGGACATCATCGAGTCCGTCATGAAAGAACATGAACCTAGGGATTTTGTTCCTGCGCTCATTGATTTGGCCAACCAAAATGGTGGCGTGGATAATTCGACCATCGTTTCCTTTTTCGTTAACTGACGAAATCTCGGATAGGTCATGGGTGAGCGAGTGGAACTTTTCCGCCGCAAATTAGAAGGTGATCCATGCAATCTTCTCTTTCGCTTCAGTCTTGCCCAAGCTCTTTTTGATGAGGGGGGATTTTCCGAAGCTGAAGAAACCTTTCGTCTTTGCCTTGAAGAAAAGCAGGACTGGATGTTAGCTCTTCTGTTTCGTGGTCGCTGTCTTATCGAATTGGAACGTTTTGACGATGCGACTGATGCCTTGCGCCTCGCGGTCAAGGCTGCCGTGGAGCAAAATCACGAAGATCCTGAAAGAGAAGCCCGTGCACTTCTGGAGCAACTTGAGGCTAGGGTCTGAAATCTTATTCTTTCATTTCAGACCGAATATTGCGCGCGTGCCGCAACGAGCGAAAACTTAGCTTACAGATTATTCGGTCTGTGACTGGTCTGGGGCGGGGTGCTTAATTCGTGTGGCGCAAATCATTTAAGACGGGTAGAGATGCTTCCGAAATGAGCGGTATTCTTGGAAACATCTCTCTAGTCAGCGGATTTACGATTCTGTCTCGTGTGCTTGGACTTCTTCGAGATATGTTGTTTTTTGCCTGTTTCGGTGGTTCGTATATTGGCGGTGCTTTCGTTTTGGCATTCACTTTGCCGAACCTCTTTCGCCGCATGCTGGGGGAGGGCACCCTTTCCTCGGCATTCATTCCCGTTTTTTCTGACACGATAGAAACCAAATCCATCGCCGAAGGACTCTCTCTTTTGAACAAGGTGCTGACTCGGTTGGCACTTGGGTTGATCGGCATCTTACTCCTAGGATTGAGCTTGTTTTTCTTGGTCCAAAGCATGGATCTATCAATTTCGCCCAAGTGGCGTTTAGGTGTAGAATTATGTTCGGTTACCTTGCCCTATGTTTTGGCTATTTGCCTTTCCGCTTTGATCGTTGGAGCCTTGAATGCTCGCAAGAAATTTGCTCCGGGAGCCTCTTCGCCGATTATCCTGAATTTTGTGATGATTGCCACACTTGGCGTGGGGGGGATCGTTTATGGCTTAGAGGGAGAAGACTTGGCCCTCGCATTGTGCGTATCCGTTTTGGTCGGCGGAGTGTTGCAACTTCTAGCTCCCGCTTTTTCTCTGCATCGGCTAGAGGGTTGGAAGTACAAGCTCGACTTTGGCCGGTCCGATGAACTATCTCGCATCCGAGAGCTCTTCATAGTAGGTGCCTTTGGCGCAGCGGTGGGGCAAGTGAATGTTCTTGTTTCCCGTTTCTTGGGTTATTCACTTCCTGATGATGGAGCTGTTTCCATGCTCTTTTTGACGTCCCGTCTCACGGAACTTCCGTTGGGCGTTTTCGCCATCGCTATCGCTACCGTGGTTTTCCCCGAAATGGCGAGATTGCTAGGGCAGAAGGACGAATCGGGATTTCGAAGAGCCTTCACCAAGGGGTTGAGACTTACTCTGGTCATAACTTTACCTGCGGCAATGGGCTTGGCTATGCTTGCTGAACCCATACTCGTGACTTTGTTCCAATGGGGCCGTTTCGGCTCCGGAGAGGTGGCCGAAACGGTTCCGATCCTCATGCTTGCCTCCTTCGGATTACCCTTTTACGCGGTAGCCGCGTTTTACATACGTGGTTTTCACGCCCGGAAGGATATGAAAACTCCATTGCAGGCCGCTTTTTTGAGCCTTGTGGCTAATGTGGTTTTAAGCCTAGTTCTTATGCAACATTGGGGTGTGCTTGGCCTTGCTGGCGCCAACGGTTTGGCTGCTGTCTTTCAAACCCTTTACCTGGTCTTTCGATGGCGGAGAGAAAGCGATTTGATCGACTTGGAGAATGGGGAGTCATCCTGTCTCTTCCCCACCATTGTATCAACAGTCGCGATGTGTATCGTGGTGGCTTTTGGACATTCGGGAATTGAGCGTTTGCCGGACTTGACACATAAGGCGAGCGCGGCCATTTCGCTGGTCGTTCTCATCCCCCTTGCTTTGGCGGTTCACTTTGTTTGTCTTTGGGTCTTTTCATTCCCCGAGGTAAAGGCGATCACGGAATCGATAAAACGACGCGTTTGCCCTCCTGAAGAAAATTAATGTGTTCACTCAAGGTTGACCATTCGCCATCTGTCCGGCAAGTTGAAGTAAAGTCATTTCCGTGAGTTATCACTGTATAAAGCCCGATTGTCCTAACCACGACGCGCAGCTTCCCAAGGAGGCGGCTGAGAAATTGGAGTACAAGTGCTTCCTCTGCCAATCAGAGTTGATGCCGCCGCCTGTTCCGCTCGAAAAGATCGTCGACTTCGTGGAAGACCTTCCCGCGGCTATTCAAATCATGCCGAAATTGCAGGTTCTGTTGAGTGACGCCAATTCGAGCATCTCCGATATCATTGGACTGATAAAGACCGACCCATCTCTGGTTTCCCGTATTGTCAAGGCTAGTAATACCGCCTATTTCGCAGGATCCTACTACTGCTCGACAATTGAGGACGCCATGAATCGGATAGGATTTACCGAGGCCTACAATATCATCGGTTACGTGGCTGCTAGTCAACTTTTTCAACAGGACTTGCCCCTTTACGGACTCACTTCCGACGAACTTTGGTCTTCCTCGGTTCGGGGCGCTTCCAGCATGCAGCTTATTGGTTCCCGGTTACGTCTTGTCGAACCCTATGTATTGCCCAACAGCGGGGTCGCCTACACTGTTGGATTGCTCCGTTCGGTAGGCAAAATGCTCATAAACTTTTTTCACGTAACGCATGGGATAGCTGTACTATCTTCCTTGGAGGAACCACTTACTGTGAAAAAGGAAAAAAGTCTCCTTGGTTTCGACAACCGAGAAGCAGCAGCAGCTCTTTTGCGGAAGTGGAATTTTCAAGAAGAAGTGGTTTCCCCCATTTTATTTCAAGATACACCTTTTGAATGCGAAGAAGTTCGTCCGCTTGCATGCCTTCTCAATGTAACTGCCAAAGGGATTCGAGATCTTCCTTCCGGCCAGCTTGTAGATGATCCGAAATCCTTGCGTCCCTCTTTTAAGACAGACAGCGGGTTTTTGTCTGCAATCAATCTTTCCCCCAAAGCCTTGTTTGATGGCTTGGTCGAGTCGACGAGGGATTTTCAAGCTTTCTCCAAGGACTTGCAAGCCTAGTCGGACACAATGAAAGCGTTGACTTGATAGCTGTTTTGGCGGTAATGTAATAAGTCTTTTTCGCGTATGGGAACGAATCAATCATCCACCTTTTCGAATCCCAAATTCTTAGGGTTCACTCTGATCGAGTTGTTGATCGTTTTAGCTATAATCGGAGTACTTATCGGAATCACTTTTTCTGGGGCAAACTATTTGTTCAAAGCTCAGCAAGAGAAGAAAGCCTTGTCTGACGTCGAAGCACTCAAATTGGCTTTGGAGGAGTTTAAAAGCGAGAATGGGGATTATCCTCGAACGGACGATCTTTC
>CAWVZQ010000040.1:0-13882 GCA_963934405.1 uncultured Opitutales bacterium
GATGTGCGCCCGACGAGTCCGAGTACCTCGCCTTTTTCATTCAAGGCATCGAGCAAACTAGGGTGGGTCTTTGATGGACGTAGTGCCGAGCAACCCGGTAAGTGGGGAACGACTTCATCGACCGAGATTTCTTTTGGGAAACGGCTCGCCTTGGACGAGCCGCCGAAGCGCAGGGCGAGGGAATCGAGGATGGCGAGGCTGGTCAAGGTGGCCCCGGATACGCCTTCAGCTTGCACGCTGCGCATGAATTGATCAAGTGGCTTCCCCTTGAATTGTTCGAGGAAACTGGTTTCTTCCACGATGGCTTGGACATGTTCGTGCGTGTCACCGCTCGATCGTATGGAGACCGCGGTTACCTCGTGTTGGGCGTTCAGGGCAACCAGAAGATTGGTCGAACCGGAAAAGCCGATTGCCGTGTCCCCCATGGGGGAGGTCTGGGTAATGCGGCCCAGTTTCTCTCCTTCCTTATTCCTTGTTTCGTAAAAGCCGGAGGCGGAGGAGTCGGGTTCAATGGAAGCTGCGGAGGGGAAGGCCTCGAGGGTATCCTTTAGCTCGATCGGACGTCCTTTTTTCCGCTCTGCTTCGAGGAAGTCCTGATGGGACTGGTGGATCAGCCAGACGATGGCCGCCAGAGCCAAGAACCGACAAAGATTACGCAGGCTGCGCTTGAGTCGATCCGTACGCACGAGAAAATTTAGTCAAGCGGAAGAAGCTGGGCGGCGTCGACGTGAACGTTTCCTTTGGCTCCCTTCGCGCTCAGGCGAATGGTCACTTCCTCTCCCTTTTTCAATTCGAGCGAACCGAGCGAATAAAATCCGTTCTTCAAGGGCGCTTTCTTGGTCATGTCGATTTTTACTTCCTTGGAATGATTACCTGACTTGACTTCAACGGGAACGGATTTCCCTCTGTTCTCATGTGATTGGTATGCGATGCGGGCATCAAACTTTCCCGTCTCGGGTGCCTTGAAGGTGAAGGTGGCGGATCCTTTCGGGTCACTGCTGTACCTGTAACCGAAACCGAAATAAGGTTTTAGACCCTGGCCTTTTCCCCAATTGCCTTCTATTTTGGCTTGCTTGTCGTCCAGTACGATCCCGGGAAACTTGGAGACTTCCAGACCACTAGGCGCCCCATGCGGGCCAGCTAGCGGAAAGGCGTCGGCAGGAATGGTGATCTTGTCGTGAACGGTTGGTCGAAAAGCCTTGCCGGGGAGTCTGACCAGTTCGATCAAGTCGTCGAGGTAGCGCTCGTAGACGTCGCGCGGCAGGCAATCCCGTTTCAGGCAAATGGAGGCGGCCCGGCCCACGACCTCGCCCATCATCCCGCAGGTCTTCATGACCCGAACCGTACCGAGAGCCTCGTGAGTTACGCTGATGCAACGCCCGGCCATGAAGAGGTTTTCGATGTTTCTCGAGTAGAAGCAGCGGTAGGGGACAGGGTATCCGTAGGAGCGGTCGACTCCCCGCCCATGCTGGGCATAGGAAATGAATGGGTTGTCGGGAAACTTCTTGGCGTATTGTTGCTTGGGGTAATGTAAGTCGATGCTCCAAGTGCTGGGTACCGTTCCGTCGGGAAAATCCCTTTTGGAAACGATGTCCTGTTCGTTCAGTATGACGTCGCCCAACAGTCGGCGGGATTCCCGAGGGCCGCCGACATAGGCAACCCAAGTGAGAATGGCGTTCTTGTGCTTGTCCGCTCCGTCCCGGTTCTTCATCGCGTTGAAGGCTCCGAAGACGGCGCGAAGGTTCCAATCCCGGATCCCTTCGGCATCGCCTAGGGGGTCCTTGTCGTATCCGCTTTCCCAAAACCATTGACCATGGAAAGCCCGGGGGTAAGGGAAGTCCGCCATGTTCAGGTCCAAAGCCCATGGGGTCTGGGGATAGGATGCTTCCTTTTTATCGTTCGCCCATGCCCACATGTTGCTCATACCCATCCGTCCTTTGGGGGTCATCTCATGATCGGCGCCAGCTAGGAAGCCAATAGTACCGTGCCCGGTGGCTTCCACAAAAAGAGTTCCCGAAAAACGGGTGACTTGCCCCGTTCGAACATCAAAGGCTTGGACTGCGGATATTTTGTTAGCTTTCTTTTCCACCTTGAAAGCGTGGTGATACAGTTGAAGATCGATGTTCTTTTCGGCCCGTACGATTCTTTCTTTCTTAGCGTCTTCGAATTCCTCGTAGGTACCGGGAGATTTTTTGGCATGGTCGCAAATTTCCTCGATGATTTCTCCAATGCGGGGGTATTTGCCCCGACGGATATTTCCCTTTGCCCACACGCGTACTTCACTCGATCCGTTTCCTCCGAGAACCGGGCGATCCTGAATGAGGACAACCTTGCATCCCATACGGGCTCCGGAAATGGCTGCTCCCATTCCCGAGTAACCTCCGCCAATGACGACCAAGTCGTATTTCTTTTCAATAGGTTTTTCAGTTGTGCCCAAAAGCTCACGGCGCCATTCGGGCAAAATCGCGGAATCATTAGGAGGGACTTCCTTGAAAGTGGTCAGATAGATCGCATCGCATCGTCCGTTGAATCCAGTCAAGTCACGAAGAGCCAAGGTGTTCTTCCCTCTTTTAAGACTGATTTTCCCTCCTCCTTGCCAATCCCACTCGGCTCCCTTGGTGCCAAAGGTGGTTTTTGCCGGGGTGCCGTTGATGATGATTTGAAAGCGGCCGGGCTGTCCCTTTGCTCCCCAACGAGCCACCCAGTCCTTGGTCCTGGCAAACAATTGGTAACTTCCCCCTTCCTTGACCTCAATGGTGGTGGTCGCATCTTGAACGGGTGTTCCCAGTCCATGGGCCAACAGGTAGGGCGAGCCCATTTCGCGGATGAATTGAGTATCGAGCTTCCATCCGCCATGATCCGAAAAAGATTCGGTTTCGATCAAAATTCTATCTGCCTGCAGGAGTAAGGCCGGCGTGAGAGCAAGGAGGGAGGTGATGAGGAATTTGTTCATTTTGAATATGAGATGGTTGATCAATATATATTACTCCCAAGAGGCATGAAATTTAACGACTGCGTCCGTCGTCGATAATCTTTTGCAATTCTTCCGTCATGCGTTTGAGTACTTCCGGATTTTGTTCCGCGACGTTTTTCTTTTCCCGGACATCCTTGCTCAAGTCGAATAGGGCGTATCGGGGAGCAGGAGTATTGGCGAGCTTGTTGGTCACCACGACGTTTCTCTTCCTCTTTGAGTCGTGGCGCTGGAGTTTCCAGTTGCCTACGCGATAGCCGTAGTTCCCTCCGCGTCCGTTGTCCTGCTGGACGAGGTGGTTACGCCCTTTGGCTTCCCTTTTCCCCAAGAGAGCATCCATTACGTCGAAGCTGTCCAGGCAGCCATCCTTGGGGATTTTAACCTTGAGATGGTTGGCTAGGCTGGTGGCAAAGTCGATGGTACAGACCATCTCGTCGGAAACCCCGGGCTTGATGGTTCCCGGCCAGTAGGTGATGAATGGTGTGCGCGTTCCGCCCTCGAGCACGCTGTATTTCCCCCCACTGTAGGGGCCAGCGGGTTTGTGGTCTCCCATTTTTTCGAGGGCTTCGTCCTTGTATCCGTCGTCCCCGACTGGTCCGTTGTCCGAGCAGAAGACCACGAGGGTGTCTTTTTCCAAATTGTGTTTTTTGAGGGTCTTGATCAATTCTCCCACGCACCAGTCTAGCTGGACGATGACGTCCCCGCGGTAACTCATTCCCGACTTGTGGCGGAAGCGCTCATGAGGAATGCGCGGGACATGCAGGTCGTGGGAAGCGAAGAAGAGGAAGAAGGGATTATCCTTGTTCTTGGCGATCCACTCGTTTGACTTCTCGACCCACTTGTCGGCCAGATCCTCGTCCCGGAAACGGGCGGCATGGCCGCCGGTGTAAAAACCGATCCGGCTGATCCCGTTGTGGATGGTTGAGTTGTGTCCGTGGCTCCAGTCCATTTTCAAGGTCTTTCTGTGGGTCACCCCGGTCGGGTGATCGGGACTGGGTTTCTTTCTGCCTACCCAGAGGGGATCCTTGGGGTCGAGGTTGAGAACACGGTGGTTCTCGACATAGACTTGAGGGACCCGGTCATTAGTGGTGGGGAGTAGAAAGCTGTAGTCGAATCCGATCTCACGCGGTCCGGGTTTGAGTTCATCATTCCATTGGGGACCGACCCCGGGGCTTCCCAGTCCAAGGTGCCATTTCCCGACTACCGCAGTTTTGTACCCCGCTTGCTTGAGCATGTCGGGCAGGGTATAGGTATCCTCTGGTATGATCAGGGGAGAACTGGGAGGGGCAATGCCTGTGTTCTTTCCGCGAAAGGCGTAGGTCCCGGTTAGAAAGGAGTAGCGGGTTGGCGTGCAGGTGGAGGCCGAGCAGTACCCACTTGTGAACTTCAATCCTTTCTTGGCGAGGAGGTCGATATGGGGAGTTTTCAGGTTTTTGGGTTTCGCACCGTAGCAGCCGAGGTCACCATATCCTAAATCGTCTGCCATGATCACGATGACATTTGGTTTCTTGGCAAAAGCTTTGATCCCTAAGGCGAACAAAAATATGTAGACTGGCAAAATTAGCGACGTTTTCATGATTACAGAAGTTATGGAATAAATTACATTGAGGGTTCTCCTCAATAAACGATTTGGGGTCTTTGAAGTTATTTTTTAAGGTAAAGGTAAATTGCCTAGCGATTCATGATGGCTTCGATTTCATCAGTCTCTATGGGTGTCTTTGCCATTAGATTTACGGGACCATCGGCGGTGACTACGATGTCATCCTCTAGGCGTACTCCGAAACCTTCTTCGGGAATGTAAATTCCTGGCTCTACGGTAAGCACGCATCCGGCTTTGAACGGCTTACTCGAGTCGCCTACGTCGTGGACGTCGAGACCAAGTGGGTGTCCAAGCCCGTGCATGAAATATTTTTTTACAGCGGGTTTCTCCGCCGTTTGCTTCTTTACTTGAGCAGGCTTCAGCAAGCCGAGTTTGAGAAGCTCCTCGGTCATCATGTCTTCCGACTCTTTTTGCCAGTTGCTATGGAGTTTCCCAACCGTTGCCCCCGCAGTGCTCGCGCGGAGGACGCGAAGGACGGCATTGTACACTTGCTTTTGCCTGCGGGTGAATTTGCCGCTTACGGGAATGGTTCTAGTTAGGTCTGCGTTGTAGTTGGCGTAGCATGCCCCCACGTCGAGTAAGAGCAGTTGTCCTTTTTTGCAGGTCTGGTCGTTTTGCAGGTAATGCAAAACGCAATTGTTTTTGCCTGAGGCGACGATTGGAGAGTAGGCGAATTTTGCTCTTCGACGAAGAAACTCTCGGGCCCACTCCGCTTCCACCTCGTATTCCGTTACTCCGGGTTTCAGGAATTTCAATACGCGTCGAAAGCCTTTCTCGGTGATCGATACGGCTTCCTTCAGCAAGTCGATCTCCACTGGGTGCTTCACTATGCGCAGGTCGTGCAGCAGTGGTGCCAGTCTTCGAAAGTTTTGCAGGGGGTAATCGCGTTTGCACTGGGAGATGAAGCGATCGTCACGGGTTTCGACCTCGACGGCAGCTCGCTTGTGCTCGTTGCAGTTCAGGTAAGCGCTTGTCGCCTCGCACATGAGTATTCGGAACAGTCCCGGGAACTCCGAAATCCATTTTACGTTTCGGATTCCCGAAATCTTGCGGGCATCTTCCTTGGAATGCTTGTATCCTTCCCAAATCTGCAAATGTTCGTTCGGCTCCCTTACAAATAAAATTTCTCGGAGCTTGGGGTCTGATGCATCGGGAAAGAGCAAAAGAATGCTCTCCTCTTGTTCTATCCCCGAGAGGTAAAACAAATCCGAATTCGGGTGTATGACCAGACTGCCGTCGGCATTGGTCGGCAAGACGTCGTTGGCGTTAACGACGGCTAAGGATTTTGCAACGAGCAACTCGGAGAGTTGTTTTCGGTTCTCTTTGAATAGCTGTGACTTTATTGGTAAGTGGCGCATCCGGTTTTGTTTAGTGTTATGAGAGTTTCTTTAGTTTGGTAACTCGACCTGTACTGACCCATTCCGCGACGAAAATGTCGCCGTTGGCTCCGAAGCAGGCGTCGTGAGGGTGGACGAACTTTCCGTCGACCCAAGTCTTTGAATTACCGCGGGATACTTTTTTCTTCTTCACCACGCCCTCGACGTCGTCGCCGAGTCGGGCGACTACTTCGTTCTTTTCGTTAAGCAAGGTGACGCGGGCATGCAGTTCCGGAACCAGCATTAGGTTTTTCCACGTGTCAATGTTTGCAGGTAGGCCGTAACCCTTTAATGTTTCTAAGTGTTTCCCGTCCATGGTGAGAAATTGAACGGTGTGGTGGGCTCGGTCGCAGATGACCACTTTTTCGTCGAGGCCGGGGCGCCTGTCGATCCATATGCCGTGCGGGGTGGCGAACTTGCCCTCGCCCTTCCCGGGACCACCAAACTTGGAGACCCAGTTGCCTTCCTTGTCGTAGCGGTGTATCCAGAAGGATCCGTAGCCGTCCACAAGAAGAAACCCACCGTCGTCGAGGAAGGCGAAGTTGGTCGGCAGGAAGGCGTCGCGTCCCCAACGCTTAACGCGAACAGTGTCTTCGTCCTTGCGGTAGACTCCACTGTCCATGGGGGCGTACTTTTCCCAAACGGTTTCTCCCTTGAGTGTGAGCTTGGCGAAGGCCTTTACGTTCTGGTAGGCGCAAACGTAGAGAAATTCCTCTTTGCCTTCTTGGCGTACTTCAAGACCATGCCCGCCACCTTGGAACTGGTTGCCGAATGCTCGGACGAACTTGCCGTTTGGGTCGAATACGAAAATCGAGGGATGATCTTTCAGGTTGGCTCTACCCTCATGGATTACATAAAGGTTGCCTGACTTGTCCACGGCGACGTTGTGTGTCGTTTGCCAAGTGTACTTTTGGGGAAGTTTTGCCCAGTTGTGATGAACCTCGAAGCGGTACTCTCCCTCCCCGATGACCAGCTGCTTGGATTGACTTTTCTTTGCTACCAGCACGGTTGGAGCTGCGATCGAGGCTGTTGCTACGGTCGAAAGGAAGTGGCGACGAGAAAGAGTTTTACTATTTTTCATGAGGAGGAAGTTGTGGGTTAAAGAGGTTTTAGTTACGTTAGATATGTAACGCTAGCAAGCAAGTCTACATGTTCATCTTAAAAACTTTTCAAAAGAGAATTTTACCGTCTATTTTAAAAATGCCGTTACGATGTCTTTACTCTTTCAGTCATGAAGTTTGCCTTCTCCGAAACTTTCTTATCTTTGTCGTCGTTCTATACCAAATGAATGACCTTGTCTTTAAACAGTTTGAGTGCGGTGAGCTTGCTCGGCTTCTTTGGTTCCATTCCTAAGAAAGTGGAACGAGAGACATCGATTGATTCCCAAGTATCCGTGGATGAGTCTGCGGATCTCATGAATCGAGTACACTCGGGCGATGAAACTGCACTCACGAACCTTATTGATCGATGGAAAACTCCTTTGTTTCGCTTTTTCCATCGTTCCTTGAGGAGCCATGCCGATTCAGAAGAATTGACAGGGCTGGTTTTCATAAAGCTTCATGGTTCCGCTCATCGCTATAAGCCTACGGCCAAGTTCTCCACTTATCTTTTCACTATCGCTCGAAATCTTTTGCTGGACGAAATAAAACGTCGAAATCGCCGCCCCGTTGATACCGTAGATCCTGCCGAATTGAACATGGCGACTCCTGGTCGAGATCCACGAGACGAAATCGAGGAGGCTTTGGAGATTTGCCTCGATCGCTTGCCGGAAACTCATCGCACCGCTTTGTTGCTTAGAGTCCAGAGAGAATTATCCTACAAAGAGATTGCCAACATAATGAAGGCGACCGAATCCGTAGTGAAAACTTGGATACACCGAGCACGCCAACAAGCCCGCAAGTCACTTGACGACCTTCGCGCAACATCATCATGAATAACGAATTCGAAAACGACGAACGTATCGACCGATACCTGATTAACGAGGAGGGGACCCCCTCGGAGGCTTTGGCCGAGCGTACACTCGCACGCATCCGCCAGCCTCGGCAAACGACTTTCTTCCCATTCTCCATGCGTGTGATTCTCCCTCTTGCGGCTTGTCTTGCCGCAGTCTTTTTCTTGCCGGACTTTTTCAATGGAAACGAAACTGCAAAGACATCGGGGACTGACGGCAAAGAGACCTCGGGAGTGGTTTTACCTTCCGTTCCTTCGTCGGATGAACCGTATTTCGATGACATTCTTCTGCTTGCCGAACCGTTTGAGCGAGAAATCCCTTTGCTTGACGAGCAAACAATAGACCTGTTCGCCATGTTGACCGAAAACCTTGAAGACTGATGAAGACCTTCACCCGCTTACTTTCGACTGCTATCCTTTCGCAACCTTTTGTATTTCTTTCTCAACTTACAGCCGAGAAACCAGATCCCTCCCATCCACCTCCTGAAATTCTTCCTGTAGTCGAGGGTGGCAAGGCGGGGAATCATCGAGGACAGCATCCCCGATTGCCTTTGCTCGAGGGCGAGGGCGAACAACTCGAGATGCTCCGGCGCTTGCTTGACACTCCCCCCGAAAAGCTACGCTTGATGCGTGAAACTATTCAGCGACTGGAAAAAATGTCGCCCAAGGACCGCGAAGACATGCGCCGTCGGCTTAAACGATTTCGCGAACTTCCCAAGCAAAGGCGAAGCGAGGTGTTCCGGAAATTTCATCACAAGCAGAATTTTCTTCGTAGTTACTGGGACAGCTTGCCTGCTAAAACGCGGGAAAAGGAACAGCTCGAGTTTCAGCGACTTCTCCCTCACGAACGCAAAGCATTTATGGATCGAGTTTTGGGCAGGTCCGAGCGTGGCGGGAAGCCTCCCATTCCGCCCCTTGGCCCACCTAGGAATGCTCCCCGCCACCGACCGTCACCATCGCCTCGCTGAAGAGGGTTGAGCCAGAAGGATATGCAAAGTGAATCGGCCCTTAAGGGTCGATTCACTCTTTCAATTTTAGCGGAGCTTTGCTTTGTCTTCACCTTTTCTTCCAAGCCTTGTGACGCGTTTAAGGAAAGTCCGAATTGGAGTTGGTTTATAGGCTTGGAATCTTTGGCTTGGGACCACCTATTCAATATCGGATTTGTTGAGTGAGGTGCCCGTGTCGTTTTCTCAGAAATGGGTCTGTTGCTATAAAACCTGTAGGAGTTCTAAGATCCTCTTCGGATAAGCAGATTGTTCCGGAGCAAAAAGAAAGCCCGCCGGAAGGCGGGCTTTCTTGCTGAATGATAAATTACTTTCGAAGGCTATCTACGTTTTGAGTCGTGCTTGCCACACCTTTTGCAATTCGGTCTCGCATGTTGTGGAGGACCGCCTCTGCCACGATGCTTACCGCCGGGTCTAACTTGTTGAGGTTTCCCTTGCTGACCGCCGGGCCTTGCGTGCCGTGGAGGACCGCCTGGTCCGCGACGATGCTGACCACCGGGTCTTGCGTGCGGAGGTTTGGCGTGCTGACCACCGGGCCTTGCGTGTCGTGGAGGACCGCCTGGTCCGCGACGATGCTGACCACCGTGCCTAGCGTGCGGAGGTTTGCCGTGCTGTCCACCGGGTCTTGCGTGTCGGGGAGGACCACCGTGACTTCCACGATGCTGGTCTCCGGGTCTAGCTTGTGGCCGTTTGCCGTGGTCGCAGCCGGGTTTTCCGCGTGGGTGGCCACCGGGGCCGCCGCGATGTGGAGGTTCGCTGGGTTTCCCGTGTGCTGAGCTTGGCCTATGTTGAGGAGGTTTGCCTGCGTGAGATGGACCACGGTGATGGTCTCCGGGTCTAGCTTGTGGCCGTTTGCCGTGGTCGCAGCCGGATTTTCCACGATGGTAACGGTGGTCGCCTCCGGACTGGTGATGGGAGAAACGTTCTCGCAAATGTTCCCCCCAAGCTTCTCCTGCTCTCCGTAAACGATCGCGTACAGCGTCTTTTTCCTTTTCGCTCATGCCATTCCACTTGTCTTTCATCCGAGAAAGGATCGAGGAATGACCATGGGGGGGATGATCTTTTCGATCTTCGGATTTGCCGTGGTGGTCGCCGCTGGGTTTGCCGTGTGATTTGCCGTGGTGGTCAGGTTTGCCATGAGATTTTCCATGGTCGCCGGATTTCCCGTGTGAAGATCCAGCGTGTTGAGCGTCGCGTTTTCCGTGGTCGCCTCGATGATCACGGTCACCATGATCACGGTCGCCATTTCGGCTATGTCGTTCCTTGGCTTCTCGCATGCGTTTCGCCCAAGATTCTTTGATGCGTTCGCGAGCTTCGTCGCGTTCCTTGTCACTCATCTTGTTCCAGCGATCTCTCATCGAGGAAGAAGAGCTTTTTTCATGGGAAGAACCGCTGGAGTGAGCCTCAGCCTTGCCATGTTTGTCATGCGAAGGACCTCGGTGCTCTTCTGCAAGCGCGCAATTTGCGAAGAATGCAAGGATGCTGACTGCGAGGCATGAATCCCCGAGTTGTTTCAATAGATTATCTATTTTCATATGGTTTTCGTATTATGGCTTAGAAGCCTGTAGGTTTCTTTTTCTACTTCAACGATGTTTGGAGGTAAAAGTTTCGTCTTTTTCGCGTGGCATGGCAAACTTTCTAGATTTTAAGAAGATCAATGACCAAGCGTATCATGTTGCCGGTGGCTCCCGTTTTCGGGCCGTAGGGCTTTTCTTTTTCGCCCCAAGCCGAGCCTGCGATGTCGAAATGTACCCAAGGGGTGTCGTTCTCCACGAACTCCTTTAGAAAGGCTCCGCCCGCGATCGTGCCGGCGTTTCTATCGTTTCCGAGGTTCTTGACGTCGGCCACCTTTGACTTCACTTCGTCGCAATATTCGTCCCAGAGTGGAAAGTCCCAGACCTTCTCACCCGTTTTGGCTGAAGATGCCTTTACTTTGCTGATCAATTCTTCGTCCGTTCCCATGATCCCCGTGGCATGATGACCGAGAGCGACCAAGACAGCCCCCGTAAGGGTTGCGAAATCCAAGGCGTATTCGAGTTCATGCTTCTTGGTTACGTAACTTAGGGCGTCAGCCAAGATCAAGCGCCCCTCGGCATCGGTGTTAAGCACTTCGATCGTTTTGCCGTTATAAGCCTTGAGAATATCTCCGGGTTTGAAAGCTTTCGCTCCGAGCAGGTTTTCAGTCGAGGGGATGACGCCGATTATGTTCAAGGCCGGTTTCAGTTCGGCAACTGCCTGCATGACTCCGAGCACTACGGCGGATCCGCACATGTCGAATTTCATCTCATCCATTTTGCCCGAGGGCTTGATTGAGATGCCCCCACTGTCGAAGGTTAGGCCCTTGCCCACTAGGGCGATGGGTTTTTGATCTTCAGGACCGCCCTTGTATTCAAGAGTGATGAATTTGGGAGGTTCGTCACTTCCTTGGGCAACGGCGGCCAATGCGCCCATTCCTTGTTCAACGATTTCCTGTCGGTCGAAGATGGTTACGTTCATGCCGCCTTTCGCGCCAATCCTCTGCGCTTCCTCGGCCAATCGGGTGGGGGTGGCCACGTTTGCCGGGTGATTCCCAAGATCCCGAGCAAGGCAAACGCCGTTTGCTATGATTGCTCCCTTCGACAACCCGGTCTCATCTCCTCCCAATACGGTGACATCCTCCAAGTCGGGACCGTCTTCATCGCCGGTCCGATGAGAGTTGAAGCGATAACTGCCCAAGACGAGCCCTTCGGCCAAGGCTTGGCAATCCAGTTTCTCTGAACAAGTGCACAAACATTCCACGGCGAGTGAAGTCACCTTCATGGACAAGGCCGTTTTGGCAATGGATCCTCCCGCCTTGCGAATGGCTTCGGAGTCGAAATCCTCTTTTTTTCCTAAGCCCATTACTAGGATTATTCGGTCATCATCGTAAAAAGTTCTACTCTCGCCGGGTTTGCCCGTCAGGTCGTCCAAGCGGACGGCCTTTGAAATGACGCCAGCGAGATGCTCGTCGATCGTTTGTCCCAGTGGCGTAAGTTCTTGGTTCTGGAAGATTCCGACGGCTAGGAGTTGGGCCTTGGATTCAGACCAACTTTGTTCTGTGTTTTGTATTTGTGACAGGTATGACATGATGAGGTCGGACTTTGGCGTAATGTAGTCGAAGGGAAAGCGTAAAAGCGCCTAAAACCTTAAGAGACTTCGTTTTCTTGCCTCGTCAAATCTCCATTGAAGTGCATCAATACCGTCATGAGCACAGTCCACCTACTCTTCGTTTCTTTCTTGTTAATTGGAATGAATTCTCATGCCGGGGTTCGTTTGCCGAACCTGTTCGGGGACCATATGGTCTTGCAGGCGGGCAAGGAGGTTCCTGTCTGGGGCTGGGGAACTCCTCGCGAGAAGGTGACGGTTAGTTTTGCGGGACATTCCGTTATGGTAGAGGTGGACGCGAAAGGTGAATGGTCAACGAAGTTGCCCGCGATCAAGAAGAGCTTTGATGGGCGTGAGTTGATGGTGTCGAGCAAGAGCGGCAGGCGAACCCTCCAGGACGTACTGGTGGGCGAGGTCTGGGTCTGTGGTGGCCAGAGTAACATGGAATGGACACTCCGCTCTACCCGAGACGCCGATCTCGAAATGTTGTCCGTTAACCATCCGGAGATACGTTTCATTCGTTTGCCCAAGATAGCTCGTTTTGAGCCTCAAGACAATTTTCCCGTGGAGAGCCCCACGAAACCCGAGGGGAACTGGCGCCTGTGTATCCCCGAGCAAGCTGAAAACTGTACGGCCGTCGGCTATTACTTCGCTCGTAGGTTGCGGCGTGTGTTGGATGCTCCCGTTGGACTGATTGACATCTCGTGGGGCGGCACCATGGCTCAACATTGGGCGACAAAGGAGACCCTCAGATCGATCCCTGCCATGAAGCCTTATTTTGAGAAGTTCGAAACGGCTCGTAACGATTGGATTTCCGGAGGACGGGAGCAAGGAGCCAAGAAGCGTTACGCAAAAGATGTCGAGAAATGGGAGAAAGCTCGTTCGGAGGCCAAGAAGAAAGGAGAGCGTGAGCCTCGTCGACCGAACTCCAAGGCTTATGAGAATCCCGACGACAAAGGTCAACCCGGAGGAATGATGAACGGCATGACCATTCCGATTTCTCGCGCGGCCGTGCGTGGAGTTCTATTTTATCAGGGTGAAAACAATTCGTTTACTGTCGGCTGGAAGCCTTACCCGAGGACTTGCCCCGCAGTCATTTCGGATTGGCGCAAGGTCTTTGGTCAACCTGCCTTGCCTTTTGGCATTATCCAAATCGCCGGTTGGAGCAATCGGAGGTCTATGACCTACGATATGAACCATCACGCCAGTATTGTCCGGGAAATCCAATTCTTGACTTGGAAACGCACCAAGAACACGGGGCTTGTTGCCACTTACGATACAAATACTTCGGGCGGCATTCATCCCCAACGGAAGTTGCCCGTTGGCGAACGTTCCGCTCGCTGGGCTCTGGCCGAGGTATATGGGGTGCAAGGTTATGGCAAACGCCCAATAGAGTGGCGTGGTCCCGTTTACGAATCGATGGAGGTAAAGGATGGCAAGGTCGCCGTTCGTTTCGAAAAGGATACCGCTCGAGGCTTGTTGCTCGATCAAGACGTTGAGGTTGGTTTTTACTTGGCGGGGAAAGATCGTGAATTTCATCACGCTCGCGCCCGTGTGAACAAAGGCGACTATTCCTTAATCGTTTGGAGCGACGAGGTCGCCGAACCCGTGGCCGTACGTTACGGTTGGTCCAACTTGCCTGCGGGTGGATTGATGAACGCCCGTGAGTTGCCGGCCTATCCGTTTCGTACGGACGAATGGCCCCTGACGCCTCATCAATCGACGGGTTCCTACGATGTGAACGCCCCGGATTCTCTTAGCGAATAACGCTGTTCGTTCCTTCTCATGGATATGTGGTCCGTCTATTTGGTTCGTTGCAAGGACGACAGCTTGTATGCGGGAGTTGCTCTGGATGTTG
>CAWVZQ010000041.1:0-13781 GCA_963934405.1 uncultured Opitutales bacterium
GACATCGGCAATATGCAGAAGTTTGCCCCTAGTCATGAATGGATTCGCGTACTTGGATCACGGATCGTTAAATTGGACGTCAAGGACTGGGGAGTGAAGAATGGTTTTTGCCCACTCGGAAAAGGTGACGTCGACTGGATGCAAGTTCGTAGGGAATTATCGAAAATCGAGTTTTCGGGGTGGGTTACTCGCGAAGGCAGTGACGGTGGTGACGACAAGACTGCGGTTCTGATGAACCGATTACTTGGACTTTAATCCCTTTCGCTCGCAATTTTGTTGCATTAACATCTCTAGTTTCCTTTGATGGGAATTGAACAGTTTAGGGGAGTTCCCAGCGTGGGACTGAGAGGCAGTTGCGATCTGACTGCGACCCTTGGAACCTGATGTGATTCATATCGCCGTAGGGAAAACAATCCTCCGTTAATGGACAAGGAGGCTAGTAATTCCATCGGTGAATTGTATTCGCATCAATTACTTGGAATTACATTATGATAAGAGAAGTCGAACCTGTCGAAGACAGTAAAGAATCCAGTGAGTTATTCCCTGGATCCCGCCGAATTTATATGAACGGTTCTCGTCCGGACATACTTGTTCCCATGAGGGAGGTGTCACTTTCGGACACGCATCGAACAGATGGTTCAGTGGAGTCCAACGAGCCAATTCGTATTTACGATACTTCCGGAGCATGGGGTGATTCCACCTTTCACAAGGATGTGTTTGAGGGTTTGCCTATGCCAAGAGAATCCTGGGTTCTTGGGCGAGAAGACGTCGAAGAGATCAAGGGTCGCGAAACAGTTCCCGTAGACGACGGTTATCTCTCTGGCGAACACGCCCGCAGATCGGGTGAACGAAATCCTGACGAATTACCGGATTTCGATCGGAGTAAAAGAAAGATTTTGCGAGCGAAATCAGGGCATTGCGTGACCCAGTTGCACTACGCCCGGAAGGGGATTGTTACGCCTGAGATGGAATTCATCGCGATTCGCGAGAATATGAAACTTCAGAAAGTGTCGGAAGATTTGAAAACCAGTCCCGATGCTCTTCGCAACACTCTCGACCACCAGCACGATGGAGAATCCTTCGGTGCATCCATTCCTTCTGAAATTACGCCGGAATTTGTTCGCGACGAAGTGGCCAGAGGTCGTGCTATTATTCCCGCCAATATTAATCACGGGGAGTTGGAACCGATGATCATCGGCCGCAATTTCCTCGTGAAAATTAATGCTAATATCGGGAATTCCGCGGTGGCGTCTTCAGTTGAGGAAGAAGTGGAAAAGATGCGTTGGGCTACCAAATGGGGTGCGGATACCTTGATGGACCTCTCCACGGGCAAGAACATTCACCGTACCAGAGAATGGATTTTAAGGAATTGCCCGGTTCCCGTGGGTACGGTTCCGATTTATCAAGCACTCGAAAAAGTCGGAGGGAAACCCGAGGAGCTGACATGGGAGGTATATAGAGATACCCTGATCGAACAGGCGGAGCAGGGGGTTGACTATTTTACCATTCATGCAGGTGTTCTGCTTCGATACGTGCCTCTTACTCGAAACCGTATGACAGGTATTGTAAGTAGAGGCGGATCCATTATGGCCAAGTGGTGCTTGTCTCATCATAAGGAGAATTTTCTCTACTCTCATTGGGACGACATATGCGAAATAATGGCGGCATACGACGTCTCCTTTTCCATCGGAGACGGTTTGCGCCCCGGTTCAATTGCAGATGCCAATGACGAGGCTCAGTTCGCCGAACTCAAGACCCAAGGCGAACTGACGGAAAGAGCTTGGGCTTTCGGTGTGCAAGTCATGAATGAGGGACCGGGGCATGTTCCCATGCACATGATCAAGGAGAATATGGACAAGCAATTGGATTGGTGTCACGAGGCTCCGTTTTACACCTTGGGTCCGCTAACTACTGACATAGCTCCGGGGTACGATCACCTTACGAGTGGTATCGGAGCCGCCATGATAGGATGGTATGGTTGCGCCATGCTCTGCTATGTTACGCCCAAGGAGCACTTGGGTTTGCCCGACCGTGAGGATGTTCGCGAAGGGGTCATTACTTATAAGATTGCTGCCCATGCAGCCGATTTGGCAAAAGGTCACGCTGCCGCTCAGTATAGGGACAACGCATTGTCGAAGGCTCGGTTTGAGTTTCGTTGGGAAGATCAGTTCAATCTTTCTCTCGATCCTGAAAAAGCTCGTACCTTTCATGATCAAACCCTCCCTCACGAAAACGCTAAGACTTCACATTTCTGCTCTATGTGCGGCCCGAATTTCTGCTCTATGCGAATCACCGAGGACGTGCGACGATATGCTGATGAAATGGGTCTCGACACGGAAGACGCCTTGAATTTCGGCATGCAGGAGAAGGCTGATGAGTTTCGAGCTCTTGGTGGTGAAGTCTACTTGGAGAAGAATACCGAGTGAATATTACTGTAAACGATGAGGCTCGCGAGGTTTCAGAGGGTTGCGACCTTGATGAAGCTCTCTCCACCCTGGGATTTTCGTCGACGAATGGATGTGCCGTTGCCTTGAACGAAGAAGTGATTTCCAAAGAAAATTGGGTGAGTCGAAAACTTACCAATGGCGATCGTATATTGATCGTTCAAGCTACTCAAGGAGGGTGATTTTTCGATGGAAGTGATTCTCATTTCTTCGCCGAGTAAGAAAAAAAACGAAGTTTCTACGATCCGAAGAATCTTCGAAATGGGCCTGTCTCGGTTCCATGTGCGGAAACCTGATTGGTCTTTGGACGAACTTCGGAAGTTTCTTGATGAATTTCCTGACGAGTGCATTGAGAGAACGGTGATTCACAGAAGACCCGAATTATTGTGCGAATATCCATTTTCAGGGTATCATTTGTCTTCGAAAGAGCAATATTTGGAAAAAGAGATTGATGGGACAATTAGCCGATCGTTTCATCACCTTGATGAGTTGATTACTTCGAAGGAGAAACTCGATTATGCCTTTCTTGGTCCCATTTTCGATTCGGTTTCAAAGCAGGGTTATAACTCCGCATTTCCTGCTTCTCAACTTAGGTCGTTTTTTGGCGATCGTAGAAAATTGCGGGTTGAACTTCCCAGAATTGTAGCTTTGGGAGGAATCGTTCCCGAAAAAGTAAGGGTCTCGCTTTCATTGGGTTTCGATGGGGTTGCCGCTCTCGGGGGAGTTTGGGGAAGTCGCTATCCGCAAAAAGCATTTATGCGATACCGAACGGCTATTCCATCGCGCAGTGGTCCGGAAAACAGTTCTTGGCTTGAGGATATCGCAACGAACGGAAAAAATGGCTCTTCGAGACCATGAATTTTCCTCGATTTCAATGTCTGACGACTGATTTATCAGATGTTTCCCACGCCGAACAGACTCGAGCCTTTTGCGAAGCCGGTGCTCGCTGGGTACAGATCCGTTCGAAATCCCTCTCTTCCTCTGAATATCTTATTGCTGCCCAGTCCTCCGCTCGTGTTTGCCAAGAGTTTGGGGCACTTTTCATCGTGAACGATTCGTCTGAGGTAGCTTTGCGTGCTCAAGCCGATGGGGTTCACCTCGGAAGTAATGACCTGTTGCCCAAATTGGCTCGAGAGATACTGGGGCCAAAAGTTTTGATTGGCGGTACAGTAAACTCAATGGCGGATGCCGAGGTTTTAGTTGCCGATGGCGTTTGCGATTATGCTGGAGTCGGACCTTTCCGTTTCACGGGGACGAAGCAAAATCTGGCCTCTGTCTTGGATTCGGGAGAATTACGATCCATAATCCTTGCACTGGGAACGATCCCTTCTTTCGTGATTGGCGGTTTAGAACCAGACGATGTCGACAATGTTTTGTCTTTTGGTGCCTATGGCATGGCAGCCTGCAACGCTTTATTTGAGGATGGGAACCCTTCCGCTTGCGGTATTAGCCGGTTTGTCGATGCAGTCAGCTCATCTTCCATCTTGGCCGCCTAAGGAATGAATCATGGATGACGCTCTTTTAATCTCTGGCGAAAGATTTAATTCACGTCTTTTTGTGGGGACTGGTAAATATTCCTCAAGCGAAGTCATGCGGGCTTCATTGGAAGCTTCGCGATCGGAAATGGTTACCGTTGCGCTCAAAAGGACCAATCCTTCCGCAAGTGAAGACTCTATTCTGGACTACATTGATACCTCTCGCTTTCGTCTTCTTCCTAATACTTCAGGAGTGCGGGATGCTACGGAAGCTGTCTTTGCCGCAAAAATGGCTAGGGAGGCTCTAGGTACTAATTGGCTGAAATTAGAAATTCACCCGGACCCCAAATACCTTATGCCGGATCCCATCGAGACATTGCGCGCGACCGAGCAATTGGTTCGGGAGGGCTTTGTTGTATTGCCGTACTGCCACGCAGATCCCGTACTTTGCAAGCGTCTCGAGGAAGCAGGCGCAGCCGCAGTCATGCCACTCGGTTCTCCCATTGGCAGCAATCTAGGGCTGGAATCACGAGAGTTTCTCCGCATCATAATCGAGCAGAGTTCGGTGCCCGTGGTGGTTGACGCAGGCATCGGTGCGCCTTCGCATGCCGCTGAGGCAATGGAAATGGGTGCAGGCGCCGTATTGGTGAACACTGCGATGGCCGTAGCCGAAGATCCCGTAGTTATGGGAGCTGCGTTTGCCCAAGCCGTCGAAGCCGGTCGTTCTGCTCGACTGGCCGGATTGGGAGCGGTTTTGCGTCAAGCAGAAGGGACTTCTCCCTTAACCGGCTTTCTTTCTGCGAAAGGGTAGGGAATCTTCGATTCGCTAATGAAATCCTCGTTTAAGGATCTGTTCGAGCAAACCTCTTGGGAGGATACTTCTGTTGCGATAAGCTCGGTAACACCTTCCATGGTTGAACGAGCTTTAGACCGAAAGGGCACCGGTGGATTGGAGGATTTTAGGGCTCTCGTTTCTTCGGCAGCGGTCGATTACTTGGAGCCGATGGCTCGCCTTAGCCATGAACTGACTAGGCAACGGTTTGGTGACGGAGTGCGACTTTTCGCTCCCATGTACCTCTCCAATGAATGCCAAAACATTTGCGATTACTGTGGTTTCAGCCTCACTAACGCCGTTCCTCGAAAGACTCTGACTGCGAGCGAGATCATTGCCGAGGCTTCCGTTCTGAGCAAACAAGGTTTCGAGCATGTGCTGCTTGTTACGGGTGAAGCTCAAAGAAAGGTACATCTTCAATACTTTCGTGATGCGCTACGTGTTCTTCGCCCCCATTTCGCAAACTTGTCGATGGAGGTTCAACCTCTCGAGCAACACGAATACGAGTCACTCGCTTCGGAGGGGTTGCATTCTGTCTTGGTGTATCAGGAAACTTATCATTCCGGAAGCTATCGAAGTCATCACACCAAGGGCAAGAAAAGCAATATGATTTGGCGTTTGGAAACTCCCGATCGTTTGGGTGCTGCAGGCGTAAAGAAGATTGGTCTTGGTTGCCTTTATGGTCTCACTGAGGATTGGCGAACCGATGCCTTTTTTGCCGCGCTTCATCTCGACTATCTCGAACGTACGTATTGGCGCTCCACTTATTCCATGTCCTTCCCTCGAATGCGTCCTCACGAAGGAGAAACCCCTCCTGATGCTAACATTACTGACCGCGACGTTGTGCAACTTCTTTGTGCCTACCGTATTTTTAATCATGAGTTGGAACTTACGCTCTCGACTCGAGAGAGTCCTATGTTTCGTGACCATGCCTTTAAGTTGGGAGTCACTACGATGAGTGCCGGATCTCGTACCGAGCCCGGTGGTTATGCGAGCAAGGACGCAGATGAGACTCTCGAACAATTTTCAATCTCCGATGATCGCTCTCCTGCAGAGGTTGCCCGGATGCTTGTTTCCGCCGGCTACGAGCCTGTTTGGAAGGATTGGGACGCGTCCTATGATTGCCACTCGGCAAACAATCTCCAAGTCGAGTCAATACTCGACGGTCAACCTCTCGAACTAGTCGTCTGAGTTTGCGATATGCTAAGCCCTGAAGAACTTTGCCATTATCAACGGCACGTATCTCTTCCCGAAATGGGCACGGAGGGACAGGAGCGCCTGAAGGCGGGTTCCGTTCTTGTTGTAGGAGCCGGAGGTCTCGGCTGTCCGGCCCTACAGTACCTCACCGCCGCCGGCGTAGGTCGTATCGGCATTTGTGATTTTGATCACGTCGAGGTTTCCAACCTGCAACGACAAGTGCTCTTCGGTTACTCCCAACTTGATCGACCAAAGGCCGAGAGCGCGATCGAGCGTTTGTCCGATCTAAATCCCCATGTTGTTCTTCAGCCTCACGTCGAGCGCTTTTCCCCAGAAAATGCGGAACGTCTTCTTTCCGACTACGACTTGGTGCTCGACGGTACTGATAACTTTCCCACCCGCTACTTGGTTAACGACGCCTGCGTAAAGTTTGGAAAACCACTCTGCTTTGGCTCCATTTTTAAGTTCGAAGGACAAGTCAGCGTTTTCAACTACAAAGGTGGACCGACCTACCGTTGCTTGTTTCCTAAGAGCCCGAATCCCAAGGATGTTCCAAATTGTGCGGAAATCGGTGTTATGGGAGTGCTTCCGGGCATTATTGGTAGTCTTCAGGCATTGGAAGCGATTAAGATTCTTTCCGGAGTCGGTGATGTCTTGTCCGGCAAGCTCTTGCTGTTTGATGCGCTTACGATGCGAAGCAATCTCGTGAATTTCACTCTTAATCCGGCCAATCTAAACGTTGGTGAGCTAAAGGAAATCGATTTTTCCTGCGAAGTCATCCAAGCTTCCGCCGACGATGAGATTCGGCAGGTTTATCCTGATGAATTGCGTACCCGTCTCGCAGGTGAAGCGTCTCCCCTTCTTCTCGATGTGCGAGAGCCTTGGGAGATGGAAATCTGTCGGATCGAAGGTGCAGTTTCTCTTCCCCTTAGTCATTTGCGCCAACCCCCCCCCGTGAACCTTCCTCCCGAGTTGTCATCCGATGAAACCGTCGTGATTTACTGCAAGGCAGGAGTTCGCAGTATGATGGCCTGTGACATCCTTCGTCAAAGCTACGGCATTGCAAAGGTTGAAAACTTGGTCGGTGGTATAGATCTATGGTCCGAAGAAGTGGATCCGGATATGCCGCGTTATTGAGATCTTTTGATGTCAACCGTCCTGATTGTCGCCGGCTCCGACAGTTCCTGTGGGGCCGGGCTTTCGGCCGACTTGGAAGTAGTTCGAATCATGGGATGCCAACCTTTGCTTGCAGTTACTGCAGTTACCGCCCAGACCGACCAGAAGTTTTTGTCCTCCCAGTCAGTTGACTCTTCTGTCTTTCAGGATCAGTTGGAAGCCGCTTGGGATCATTCGGGCGGCCATGTGTCTGCCGTGAAAATCGGGATGTTGCCTAACGAATCCATCGTCGAGATATTGACCGAATTCCTGCAACAAAAGAATTGTCCCAACGTCGTTCTGGATCCGCTCCTTAAATCCACTTCGGGAGGACACTTGGCGGACGAATCAAGCGTTTCGAAAAGAAGTCGTAGTCTTTTCCCTTTGTCCACCCTTGTCACACCGAACATACCCGAGGCTTGCAGCCTGACGGGGCTTTGCTGTCTCTCGACGCATGATTTGCACGCCCTCGCCAGTGCGATTGTTGATCTTGGTCCTGCCGCCGTACTGGTTAAAGGCGGACACCTTGAGGGTAGCGAATGCGTGGATTATTTGCTGGAAAAAGGAGAACAGCAGGGACAAGAGTTTCGCCAAGCACGGTTGCCCATACCTTCCATTCGTGGGACGGGCTGCAGGTTGGCTTCGGCTATTTCGGCAAGGCTCGCTCTGGGGGACGATCTCAGGCAAGCTGTGGATAATGCGCGAAGTTACCTCTTCACTCATTTCGAGAAGCGATGTAGTTCGTGAATGCAGCCGCCGATATGACGGGAGCAACAAAGTTGAGAACTGGCACAAGAAAAAGAGCGGCAGTAGCGGTACCGAATATAGTTCGCTTTAGGGGATCTAGTCGGGTTTCCGTCTGGAAGCGAACGGCGATGATATCCTCGTACTCCTTCCCGAATAGATAACCGTTGGCGATCAACTGGACGATCAGTCCAAGTGGGGGGAGAAACCATCCGATCAGAACGATGGGAAGGATTAGAGCGTTCAATGAAAGCGAAAGGGTAAGGAATTGGGCAGACGCCCAGCTTGACTTGGATAAGGAGGGGGGCGGATCTAGTTGAATTGTAGGGTGGTTTTTATCTCGGGCAGCCGTAACTACATCGTCAAGAAATAGCCCTAGAAAAGCAGTCTGAATGGTGCCAAATGCAAAGACAAAAATGATGAGTATTATGAGAATGCCCAGAACTCTTAGGCTCCATTCGATAGTGCTCATCCACCAACTTTCGCCACCTTCCAACCATGCTAGAAAAGCTTGGTTTAACCATTCGAAACCGAGATAGCCTAAAGGGAGAGCAATCAGTGCTAGAAGCACTGACAATCCAAGCGAATAGAGCAGTGGTTTTAGGAAACGGGAGTCATTCAACTGTCCGAACGCCATGGTGAAACTGGCTAGCATAACTCTAGAACAAGCCTGGGAATTGCTTCTGGCAAGAGAGTTTTTCGAGAATTATTCTGCAAAAACTCTTTTTCTCGTGGACAAGTGGAACGAACCCCTCCATAGAATCTGAACCCGTGGAAGGTCTTGTGACCGGTGGTGGAAATGGTTGATCATAATTACACGGCGGACAGCGTTAAGTCGCTCGATTGGAAGGATCATATCCGGATGCGCCCCGGTATGTACATCGGGAAACTTGGAGATGGTTCGTCCGATGACGACGGCATCTACGTATTGCTCAAGGAGGTGCTCGACAATTCCGTCGACGAGTTTGTCATGGGTTTTGGCAAGACGATCGATGTCGAGTGTGACGGCCAAACGGTGATCGTGCGGGATTACGGACGCGGTATCCCGCTCGAAAAGCTGATGGTTTGCGCTTCTAAGATAAACACGGGCGCCAAATACGATTCCAAGGCCTTTAAGAAATCCGTTGGATTGAATGGCGTTGGAATCAAGGCCGTGAACGCTCTTTCCTCGAGTTTTGATATCCAAGCCTTTCGAGAAGGTGATACTCGCTGCATCACATTCGTTCGCGGGGAGGCGGTGTCCGAGGATCGTAAGAACAAGAAGACGGAGGAGGGAAATGGAACGAGCATCTGCTTTACCCCCGATTCCGAAATGTTCAAGAAGTTCCGTTTCCGCAATGAGTATGCCGAGCGGATGATTCGATACTACTCTTACCTCAACAAAGGCCTCACCATTAAGTACAATGGTAAGCGTTTTCGCTCCAAGGACGGCTTGAAGGATTTGTTACAGGAAAACCTTTCAGAGGAACCTCTTTACCCCATCGTCCACTTGGAAGGGCATGACATCGAGGTCGCCTTTACGCATCTTGACCAATACGGCGAGGATTATTTTTCCTTTGTAAACGGTCAGCACACGACTCAGGGAGGTACCCATCAGGCGGCTTTTCGGGAGGCTGTCGTTAAGACTATTCGAGAGTTCACCAAGAAAAGTTACGAACCCGGAGATATTCGTGGCGGTATCGTAGCAGCCGTAAGTATCAAGGTGGAAGAACCCGTTTTCGAATCTCAGACCAAAACGAAACTGGGATCTCTAACCGTTGCTCCGGAAGGGGAGAGCGTTCGTCTTTTCATCGGAAATTTTCTCAAGCAAAAGCTCGACAACTACTTGCACAAGAATCCCGAAACTGCCGATGCCCTACAGGAGAAGATTAATCGCAGTGAGCATGAGCGTAAGGAACTGAAGGGTATCCAGAAGCTGGCACGCGAACGTTCCAAGAAAAGCAAGGTCCATAACCGCAAGTTGCGAGATTGTCGCAACCATTTGAACACCAAGGACAAGAAGCGCTTTGATTCGACTCTCTTCATTACTGAGGGCGATTCCGCCAGCGGTTCCATAACCAAGGCTCGCGACGTAACCACACAGGCGGTATTCAGTTTGAAGGGGAAACCCCTGAACTCATTCGGACTCACCCGAAAGGTGGTCTACGAGAACGAGGAGTTCAATCTCGTCCAAGCTGCTCTAGGCATCGAGGAGGATCTCGAGAACCTTCGTTACAACAAAGTGGTGATTGCGACGGATGCCGATGTGGACGGCATGCACATCAGGTTGCTTCTCATTACTTTCTTTCTTCAGTTCTTCCCCGAGTTGATTCGCGAAGGGCATTTGTTCGTCCTCCAGACCCCGCTCTTTCGGGTGCGGAACAAAAAGACCACTCTATATTGTTACGACGAGGTCGAGCGCGAGGTAGCGATAAAACAATTGGGGCGGAATCCCGAAATCACTCGATTCAAGGGACTGGGTGAAATTTCTCCAAACGAATTCAAGCATTTCATTGGCGAGGGCATGAGATTGGATCCCATCCGTCTTGATGCGCACGAATCAATAAAGGGAATGCTCAAGTTTTTCATGGGCAAAAATACCCCGGAACGACAACAATACATCATCCGCAACCTTCGTTTCGAGCACGACATTGTCGCCGAGGATGAGGACGCTGAGGCAGAACTCATACCCAAATCATCGGACGATGCCGATGCTTCAGCCAGTCAGGCGGCCTAGCATACAGCGGTTCAGCAGTATTTAAATTCATGTCGAATCAAGACGAGGAAGGCAAACAGAAGGAAGATTCGAAGACGGAGGATTCTTCTGTCGAGGAGGCAGTCGAGGGTGACTCCGGAGAAGCTCCAACTGCCTCCGGAGAAGGCGATGACGAGGCATCCGAAGAAGAATCGGTCGAATTGACTGTTCAGGACGGTGGAAAGTTTGATCCGGAAGCCCTGCTCAACGGCAACGGTACCAATGGGAACGGTCGGGCCGATGATGGTATTTACATTGATGACATGTATGGCGATTGGTTTCTCGACTACGCTTCCTATGTCATTCTCGAACGTGCCGTACCACATGCTGATGATGGGTTGAAACCCGTTCAACGCCGAATCCTTCACTCCATGCGGGAAATGGAGGATGGTCGCTACAACAAGGTGGCCAACGTTATTGGAAACACCATGAAGTATCACCCGCACGGTGATGCTTCCATTGGCGACGCAATGGTGCAAATCGGGCAAAAGGAACTCCTTATCGATACGCAGGGCAACTGGGGTAATGTTTTGACGGGGGATTCCGCGGCAGCTGCCCGTTACATAGAGGCCCGTCTGACTCCCTTCGCTCTAGATGTTATCTTTAGCCCCAAAGTAACTGAATGGTCGGCTTCCTATGATGGGCGAAACAAGGAGCCCGTGGCTTTTCCCGTAAAATTTCCGCTACTTCTCGCCCAAGGAGCCGAAGGAATCGCCGTTGGACTCTCTACCAAGATCCTGCCACACAACTTCAATGAGATTCTCGACGCTCTGATAGACGCTCTGCGCCAGAATCCCATTTCTCTTCTGCCCGACTTCGCTCAAGGTGGAATCGCGGATTGCACGGATTATAATGGCGGTGCCAGAGGTGGCAGGCTTCGAGTGCGAGCTTGCTTGGAAACAGTTAAGAAACATTTGTTGAAAATTACCGAGATTCCATTTGGCACCACGACCACCAGCTTAATTGACTCCATCCTTTCCGCCAACGATAAGGGAAAGATAAAAGTGTCCAAGGTCGAAGACAACACCGCTGATGTCGTGGAGATTCTGGTTTATCTCCCTTCCACCGTCGGTGCAGAGGAAGCTTTGCCTGCGCTTTATGCTTTTACCGATTGCGAAGTCAGCATTGCTCCCAATGCGTGTGTCATTCACGACAATCATCCGCAATTCCTCTCCGTAAACGAGTTGCTGATTACTGCCGCCGAACGAGCCCGCGACCTCTTACGTCAAGAACTCGAGATCCGACTGTCCGAACTTCAGGAAAAGTGGCACTTCGCGTCCCTGGAGAAAATATTCATCGAAAAACGCATTTACCGGGACATTGAGAAGGAAGAAACGTGGGAAGGCGTCCTTTCCGCCGTAGACAAGGGGTTGAAGCCTTACAAGAAACTCTTTCATCGGGAGATCACACAGGATGACATCGTTCGTCTCCTCGAAATACGCATCAAGCGTATCTCCAAGTACGATGCGTTTAGGGCAGACGAACAAATCAAGGGCTTTGAGGACGATATCGAGGAGGTCGAGAAAAATCTCGCCCAAATCACCAAATACGCCATTCGGTACTTCAGGGAACTGAAGAAGAAATATGGAAAAGGGCGGGAACGGCGTACGGAAATTTCTCGAGGCGAAGATGGAGAACTTGTCGCGTTTGATCGTATCGTCGCTTCCAATGTAGTGGTTGCCAACGAGACTCTCTACTTGAATCGAAAGGATGGATTCGCCGGTTACAGTCTTAAGAAGGACGAATCGATTGAAAAATGCTCCACTATGGATGATGTTATTGTCATCGGAAAGGACGGGGTCATGAAAGTCATGAAGATTGCGGACAAGATGTTTGTCGGAAAATCTCCTTTGCGATTGGCTGTTTTTCGGAAGGGAGAAAAAACCACATATAATATGGTCTATCGAGATGGCGCAAGTGGTAGACTTTACGCAAAGAAATTTCAAGTTGGTGGTGTGACTCGCGACAAGGAGTACAATTTGTTCAAACCGCATTCCAAATCTCGAGTGTTCTTCTTTGCCGTTCACAAGACACCTGATAGCAGCAGTAACGTACTGGTTCATCTCGATCCCACTTTGAAACGGATAAAAGAGATGATGATCGAGTTCGATTTCAGTTGGCTCGACCTTCAAGGGCGTTCGGTCAAGGGCACGACGCTCACCGCGCACAAGGTCGATCGAGTTGTGAATTCTCCCAAAACCGATGGCTCCGAAGACGTCCCCCCACCCCCTCCCAAGACTGCAACCAAGAAATCCACTCCACCAGCCAAAGAGGAATCGCTGAAGAAGACGGTCGAGGTGAAACGTGGAACCAAACCTGCAGACGCTTTGCCCGCCAATCGGTTGCCTGATACGAAGGATGCCGGGGAGTCCAAAAGACGAGGTCGTCCAAACAAGCCCGAACCAGATGGGCAAGCTACCCTCGATATCTAACCTGTCGATCCCCTCGTCAATTCAATGACGTTTTGCTCGTGAGTTTAACGTCCGAGGAAATCTTCCGTAAACTGTTGCATGGCTTTGCATTGGTTTTGCCTGCGGCCATTTTTTATGGCCCTGGAATTCTTCATGCGCAGTCATGGTTGATTTCGTTGGCTCTGGGCTTCTTGTTGGTTGTTTCTCTTTTGATCGAAGCCATTCGTTTCCGAAGCTCTTCGTTTAGTAGGATTTTCAATCATTGCTTTGGCTCCATGCTTCGTTCGGCGGAATCGACGAAATTGACTGGAGCCACATATGTTATAGGCGGCTCTTTCTTTTGCAGTCTTATCGCAATTGGAGGAAAGGTTGCTGCCGCATCAGCCTTTCTCGGTCTTTCTTTGTTTATCCTAGGAGATGCCGCTGCCGCTCTTGTTGGCAAGGCCATTGGGCGTAGACGAATCGGTGAAAAGACATTGGAAGGAGCTTTGGGATGCTTTGGCTTGTGCTTGCTTCTTGCGCTTGGGGTTTTTCCGTATTTGCCTGAGCTTACGCTGGTCTGGGGAAACATCCACTTGCTGCAAGCCGTTTTTCTTTCGGCTCTTGTTGCAGTCCTCGAACTCTTTCCCTTCCGTGTCGGAAAAATTGTCCTTAACGACAACCTCTACGTCCCTGTCATCGTCACCTTCGTTTGCATCTTAATGCACGGCTAATTCATTTGAACGGAAAGAGCGGTAGATAGTTTGATTTTGGATTTGATTCAATGGACCCGTTTGCACAAGGACTTGC
>CAWVZQ010000042.1:0-13426 GCA_963934405.1 uncultured Opitutales bacterium
CGACCATATCCGTATTTCTTTCCTCGCCACTTGAGTTCTCCCGTACTTGCGTCGAGGCAGGTGAGGGAACTCTCGCTTAAACCGTAGAGATAGCCGTCTTTGAGGACCGGGCTGGAAAACTTTGTTTTAAGGTTCTTCGATTTCCAGATTTGTTCCGTTTCGAAACCATTTGCGGTCTTCTTGAAGCGAATGGCTTCGGCTCCCTTGCCGTAGCCTGCGGAAAGCAGGAAGAAGTCATCCGACAACTCGAGAGGTTGGACAATTTGGGCATTGATCATGAAGATTTTCCACGGATGCTCCCACAGGGTGTTTCCGTTGGTCGGATCGAGTCCTGCCAATTTGCCTTCCACCGCCGCCATCAGGTATTTTTCTCCGAGCAGGTCGAGCACCGTGGGAGAGAGGTAGACGCCCGCACCTTTCAGTTCGGAGGTCCAGCGGAGTTCGCCCGTCGTGGCGTCGTAAGCCTTGACGGCGCCGGCCTTGCCGCCGGGGGACACGACGACCAAGTCGTCTATCACCAGCGGCGAGCAGGCGATTCCCCAGTGCGGGTACTTGTAGTCGAGATCAAGTGTGGCTTGCTCCCATCCGAGTTCTCCTGTGACGGCATCGAGACAAGCCAATTTCCCACTCGACGACAGTGAAAAAATCTTCCCGTTGGAGAAGACGGGGGTACTTCGGGGACCGGGTCCGCCCATGGAGTCGTCCCAACGATCCTCGGTCCGGTGATTCCAAATGATTGAACCATTGATCAATGAGGAACAGGAAAGAACCTCGAATTCTCCTTTCTGTTCGAGTGTATAGAGGCGATTGCCGGCGATAATGACGGAGGAATGTCCTTGGCCGATGGGCTTCCGCCATACCGGGATGGGGTTCTCTTCCCAGTCGAGGTCCACACCTTGTTCGGGGGCGATGCCACGCCTGCCGGGTCCTCGAAAGTCGGGCCAGTCGGCGGTGGTTGAATTATCATTCAGGCGGAATTCGCCTGCTTGGGGGTCAGGCAACACGAGTATGCTTTTGTCCTTCTTCCCCTTCCACTTGAAGGAAGGGGTCATGCCGCCACGCCACTCAATCTTTACGCAACTCGATAGAAAAACCATGCAGACCAAGGCTGCAGGCACAGTTAGGGTGAGGAGTTTCACGCAACCACTATTCTTCCAGAGCCTTCTCGATGGCCTTGCGGAGCTTGTTCGATGAGGGAGAGGTCAAGGACCCGAACCTATCGATTGGCTTTCCGTTCCTCCCCACCAAGATTTTAGTGAAGTTCCATTTTACGTTTCCCTTTGTCGGCGAGTCCTTTCCGACCAGCGTCTCGTAGAGCGAATGTCTTCCTGCTCCATTGATCTCGATTTTCGAGTACATGGGAAAAGTGACTCCGAAATTAGCGGTGCAAAATTCCTTGATTTCTTTATCCGAACCAGGTTCTTGTTTGCCGAACTGGTTGCAAGGGAAACCACAAACTACAAATCCTTTTGATTTGTATTTATTATACAATTCTTCGAGTCCCTTGTATTGCTTCGTGAACCCACATCTAGATGCAACATTTACTACTAGCATTACTTTTCCCTTGTACTCTGCCAGTGAAGTTTCTCTTCCAACAATGTCGAGGAGTTTGTGGTCGTATACAGGTGTGGCGTTGATGATAGTAGTAATTGAAATTGTTGTTATTAAGAAGAATTTTCTTATCATGCTCTTTAGATTTCAACTTTTGTTTTTTGTTTGAGCTCGTTCTTTTTTCTGATCGGTAAATGAACTTCAGAGCGTTTTAAAAATCCTGGAACGAAAGGTCCGTTCCAATACACAGCGTAAGCCTTACCGATAGCTTCGTATTCTTTATTTATCTTAATCTGAGAAATAAGAAGTTTTTCGTTTTCACGAAATCGGTTCTCGGAATAACTACCTCGAATTCCTATTGCCAGGACGACGACTGGAGGGATTTTTTTAACTTTTACTTCGGTGGTCGAATTAATATTTTTCAGTCGATCCCCTTTGCCCACAAAGAATCTCATTTTGCCAGGATTTATTTCTGCTTCCACCGGTGTTGTCATAGAGACGCCTTTTGCATTGATGTAGCGGAAGAGCTTGCGAAAGAGTCCGTTGTCGGCTTGAAAATATGATGTTTGGGAATCAGCCTCCAGTGCTAACCTTGCCGGAAGTTTTAGGATTTTGATTTCGCCGACCGGGGTTTTCTCTTGCATGGTTTCATAGGCATGTAAGCTTGTCGCGATTACCAAAAATACCGTGAATATTGTTATGCTTTTTTTCATATTGTATACATCGTTCAAATTGGGGGTTTAGTTCAATAAAAATTAAGAACCTAAGATTAATTTTGCAAAGGTTGAAGCGAACACTTTCATTCTTAAAGATATCTTTAGCGAATGAACCTGAATGTTAGGTTAACGCGAGGACCTATTGCACGAGAGGTGCGGGGAATTTCATGCATCCAATGATGTTGTGTTTCGCCTTTCATTAATAACAGGCTGCCGTTCTCCAATTGGATTTCCGCCTTGCAGTCATTTTCCTTATGCTCTCTGTGCCTGAGTTTGAACTTGCGTTCGGCTCCAAAACTAATCGATCCAATGGCAGGATTTCGGCCTAGTTCTTTTTCGTCGTCGCGATGCCAGGCTACTCGGTCGTTCCCGTCGCGATAATAGTTCACGAGGACGGAGTTGAAGGGGAGTTTTGTAGATTTTTCGACGGCTAGCTTGATTTCTAGAAGTTCTTCACTCCAC
The DNA here is from genome assembly GCA_963934405.1 of uncultured Opitutales bacterium. Taxonomy (GTDB): domain Bacteria; phylum Verrucomicrobiota; class Verrucomicrobiia; order Opitutales; family Seribacteraceae. Next base: position 2,730 of record CAWVZQ010000042.1, read on the forward strand.
GGCATGGGATCCATTCGAATACCCGAATAGGAATAACTTTTTCCTGTATCTCCGTACCAAGCCTCTAATCTCGGCACTAAACTTGTCTTCCCATAGAATTGAATTTTATTTTGTCGCCACTTTATTTTTTGGATCAAGGTTTTGAGCATCCGAGCCGATGTCCCCTGAGAAAAAAAATTACGGAAGTAAATAATCTCAGCATTCGGCAGGTCGTATGCTATCGGCATTCCTTCAAGAAGCTCCTTTTGCCCTGCTTTCTTGGAATTCATTGAATCCAGCGAAAAGTTAACAACGGATTCGGTTTAAGTGTAATAGCTTTTCCTTGCTTCTTTGAGAGTGTTGTTTTGGTTTTCATTGGATTTTAATTTAGCGTGGAAGTTTCTTTATCCAACTTCATCTTTTAAAAGTTAGTTTCATTTTTCTTTTCCAAGGGTATTATTCTATTAATGAAAGTGCTAGTAGTGGGGGCTGGAATTTCAGGCTGTATTTGCGCTCGTCGTTTATCGGATTTCGGCTATGAGGTGACTGTCGTCGAAAAAGGTAGAGGGGTAGGGGGGCGAATGTCCACAAGACGCATGAATGGGGCAATAATAGACCATGGCGCTCAATTTTTTACTATACGAGATAACCGCTTACTTGGATATCTCCAAGAATGGCGAAATGGTGATTCCGTTGCCGAATGGTATGATCATGTTCCTAATCGATCGGATTTAGCTGATCGTTCTCGATTTCGAGGCGTTTTGGGGATGACCGATCCAGCAAAATATTTATTGAGAAATTTAAAAGTAGAGAAGAATTGTTTTGTAGAATTCATTCAATGGTCCGGGGGGGCTTGGACAGTTAAGGAGAAAGGAACTAGTGGTCGATCCCTTGACGTGGATCATTTAGTTCTCACTCTCCCTGTACCTCAAATGCTCGAGCTTTTTGCTCGTAGTAGTTTCGAGTTGCAACCCCAAGTGATGAGCAAGTTAAAGGATATCAGTTATTCAAGTTGTTTGGCATTCTTTGGCTTACTTGATCGTGTGTCGTCAATTCCTTGTCCCGGAATCATTACACATCCTACCCCCCAAGTTGATTGGTTGGCGGATAATCAAGTAAAAGGGATTTCACAAAAGCCTGCTTTTACACTTCATGCCTCAGCCAAATTTTCGGATGAGATTTGGAATGTTCCCGATCAGGAAGCAGTACTCCCATTGATTCCAGTAGTTGAACAGTTAATGCAGGCAAGGATTTTAGAGTGGGCCATTCACAGGTGGCATTTTGCCAAGCCCTTGGTTAGCTTTGGAGAGTCCCATTTTCATTCCACTGATATTCATTTGAGTTTAGCTGGAGATAGTTTTGGAGGGGAACGAATTGAGAATGCGGCCATTTCCGGCTGGGAGGCTGCCGAATCAATAATTCAAGGAGTTTGAATCCCCTTGATTGACAGTTCTTATCAATTCAGAACCTGAAACGATAACCTAATTCGAAATATGGAGCATTTTCTAGATCTTGTTCAAGCATCAACGCACCATCCGATGCCTTGATCTCGACTTCTCTGGCTAACTCCCACCCGAAGGAAACCAAGACAGCATGTTTTTCATGGAAGTTCCATTGAAGAGTTGTGCTTGTACGATAAGCTTTCAGTCGAAAATCTCTCTCTCCATAGCCAGCTCTAGTGTTCCACTTCGATCCTGAAAAGCGCCCGCCAAGAATTAAGTCCAGCGAATCCGTAATCGAGTATTTGTACCTTAGGTATGGTCCGGCAAAGAGTAGATCGGAGTTTTCGGAGACCTCCCAGTGGAAGCCAATGGCAGGAAGAATCAGATTGTCGTCGTATCCAGTGGTATGCACGGCGCCAAAGAACCATTGGAAGGTATCGCTGGTCCGATATCTAGCTCCAAGTATTGTCAGATAATTGAAGCTGTCACCATCGATACTATCGTAATCACCGGCCATGGTCGGATTAAAGAGAAACATCAAGTTCAGTTTTTCCGATTGTTCTTTCATTAAGACCAAGGGGAAATCAATGGACTGGAGCCAACTTTCGTCCAATAAAGAAGCATCAGAAAATTCCATTTCCGTACCTTCGTATCGAAGTCCTGCTGCAAATGACCAAGCTTCTCCCTTGTTGTAATACAAGGGCGTGATTAACGTCCATTGCCGCAAGCCAATTTCCGTCGAAGTTCCCTTAATCATTTTTTCAGGTGAACCTGAAAACGAGAAACGGACGGCTGCGGCATCGGACATAAAGTCCTGTTCCTTCGAACAGATTGGGTTATGTGCCAAAACAAGTGCAAGAAGGATTAGCGGAAATTGCATTTTCATAAGGCTGTAGCTATTAGACTAAATGGTGCTCGTCAAGGTGCGGTTGTCAAAGTTCCGATAATAAATATGCTGTGTTAGATTATGTATTGCTTGAGACAAAAACAAACACTGCCGATCTCCCGTTCCGTTCTTTGGGATTTTGTTTCTTCTCCAGAAAATTTGAATCGCATTACTCCTCCTGAAATGGGTTTTCAAATTATCGGAGAGGCTTCGAAGCAAATAGCTTCCGGAGATTTTATAGAATATCGGGTGAAGGTACCGGTTCTGGGCCGAATTTCTTGGCTGACTGAAATCAAATACGTTGAAGATGGGTTTTCCTTTGTCGATGAACAGAGAGTGGGTCCCTATAAATTATGGATTCACCATCACAGTTTGCTCGAAGTCGAGGGGGGGACATCCATGACTGATGAGATCCGATATGTTTTGCCTTTTGGTCACTTAGGAAAAATTTCTCATTGTTTGTTTGTCCGCAGAAATCTCGAAAGCATATTTCGTTTTCGAAGACAGGCATTAGAAGAGATTTTTCTTAAGTAGTTTGATTCTTCTCGTCTCTATTTTGGCCAATCATATTCCAGTTTTTCCGTTCCTTTCACAAAATTGGCATAATTTGTTTTTTCTTCATTGGCCAATTTCCGAGAGTGCTCTCAGACTTACTTTGCCCAGCGACTTGAAAGTAGATCTTTTTGAGGGGCGCGCTTGGATCAGCGTGGTGGCATTCAAGCTTGCGAATCTTAAGATTTTTCCCTTTCGACAAGTGGCTTGGAATGATTTTCTTGAAGTTAATCTCCGAACTTATGTCATAGGTCCCGATGGTCAGAAAGGGGTTTGGTTTTATTCCTTAGACTCTTCCGACCTTCTTGCCACTTGGGGGGCCCGTTTGCTTTTTGGGCTTCCTTATTACAAGTCTGACATTTCAATGTTTCAGGAAACTACTCGTTATGTCTGGGAATCTAGAAGAAAAACCTTTGGAGGATCGGTTTCTGCCTCCATTTCTGCCCAAACTACTTTTTCTGATGTGTCAGGTTGCAAAAACTCGCTCAGCGATTTTCTTTTGGAGCGATATTGTTTTTGGAGTAAGCGTAAGTTTAGTTACTCCTCTTTTCCTAGCTTCGTTAAGCATCGGCCATATGATCCAGTAGGATTGGAGGATGCCAGATATAGCGGAGATTTGTTTTGTGCACAAGGACTGGAGGAACCCGGTTGCCCTCCAGTTTTATCCCATTACTGTCGTGGATTTGAGGTTGTTGCTTCTCCTCCGCCATGGGTTTCGAGGATGGCTGGCCAGACAAACCACAACATCGTCTGATTTTCAGTTCTTTCACAACCTATAAACTTTCTGCTATATGCCTCGGATGGAGTGCTTAGCTGGAAAGCCCTGGATATCGAAGATTTTACTAGGTGGGCCAAGTAATTGTCTTCGTCTAATCTCTCTCGATTGTATTTTTGAGCAAGTGCCTCATTCAGTACCGAGTGGTTTTCAGAACTTGTTGTTGCCGTCAAAGTCGCCAAAACACAATCGGGGATCTTGGTATTGTTTAATTCTATCTGAAACCCGCCGTTTTCAGATTTTGATCCTAACAAGTTGGCCAAGCAGTAAAGATTGGAGTCATACTCGGCGAATTCGACACACCTTTCTGTAATTGGACCTTCGAAAAAGTAGCCACACTTAACTTTTCCTGCTCTGCTATAGTATGAATGTTCGGCTCCCCACCACTTTGTTCTGAGTAAACCAGCCCCATGTAGACGCATTTTTTCATCCTCAGCGAGAAGGGGGGCGTCTAAGTCTCCAAAGGATGCCCTCATGATCTTCATTTGATCTCGGCAGAGGTAGAATAGCCTTCTGGCATCCCCTGCGCTACCTCTCTCTCCATGAATTTTATTTAAGAAATATCCCATGCTGGGCAGGCTTGTTAACTGAGTTCTCAAGAAAGATTGAATCGCTTCTTCATGTGGAACTGCTGAAACCCCATTTGAGCATATCGAGTTGTGTGCGGGCACATTCAAAGAGATAGAGTTCGCACTCTTGCATAGTTCACTCAAGTCTCCTTCTGCCGCAGCGGAAGTCCCAGAGACAAGATTTCTCAATTCTAGCATGCTCTCATACAGGCGGTTAATCTTGTCTTTAAGGTCGCTTTTGCCCAAATCACCTAAATCTACTGATCCGCCACCGCCCGTGTATCTATTATTAGGCAGAGGCGGTGCCATGGTCAATAAATCGGCGGGAAGTTCCATCGCCTCTTGATTGGGAGTTTCGCAGATTTCTAAAACGCGTGCCTTAAGATCCTCATTGACCTTGGCGGTCTTTGTTGAGTTTCCAAGTAAACAGAAGCTTTCTTGCACTCCTGAAAATAGCTCTGCAACTTGCTTGTCTTTAGCTACCAAGGACTCAACTGCCTCTGAGTCTTCTCTTGATAAAAGACCGAGAGAAAAGTCAATAAGTGTCTGTTCAAGATCAGGCATTATTATCTATCTATCTTAAATGATATTTTTTTCAAACTACTGTTAGTCATCCGGTTCCTAGGTCAATCTTTCATTTTATTTCCTGCGTTCATCTCAAGCTTCCCGGAAGTGAATTCCTTAATTTTGCTACCCCTAAACGAATGCGCGACTTGACTGTTCCCAAAGAGACACCGAGTTCTTGGGCTATTTCAGGATGCGTCAAACCCTTGAAATATGAAAGCTTCAATACCGTTAACTGTTTGGGAGGGAGCTTTTGTATGGCACTGCCTAATAGTTGCTTTTCATCAGTTTGCGAAGCAGATGTTGCGATGTCTATACTTTCGTCCATGGGCTGCACCTCCAAGGTTACATCTATGCTGGCAGTATCCTTTCTTCTCTTGCGTGACCTGTATCGATCAACGCTTCGATTTCGTACTAATACCATAAGCCAACTAGTCAGCTTACCTTTCTGCGGATTGAATGATTTGGGCTTTTTCCAAAGAGCGGTAAAAGCATCCTGTACAACTTCCTCAGCATCCCACCTGTCGTGTAGGATCTGGAAGGATAGTGAGAACAATCTGGCTCCGATGGAATCATACAGTTCGGCCAGAGCCGTTCCATCTCCTGCAGTAATTCTTTCCCAAACTTTTTGTTCTTTTATCTTCAAGTTCAGACATTCATACCACAACCATGAGAGTATGTCGATAGATAGGAACTTATTCGAACATGCCTGACTAGTACTTCTAATCCAGAATTCTAGATTGTTAAGGTTAGAACTCTCATACAGGACTCCATTAGTTGTACATTTCTCGTAACCTACCAGAGAGGAGGAAGAAAGTCGGTGCCCACAATCCTACGAAAACTCCGAATCTTTCGGCATGAGCAATCTCTTAAACAGAGTTCCCTTTCGTAAGCATCCAAATTGCGCTGGATCCAATTATAGACCCAAACCCCATTATGAAACATAGTCCTGAAAGTTGTTTGAATTTGTTTTGATTCATTTGATGTCGTTAATAATAATGTAGTTGGTTCACATTTTGTAACGACGCAACCTTGTTGCCAGATCATTTTAGCCTATGTTTTTTCCTTCCTTTTGAAGCACGGATAATGTGTTTTCTTGTTCTGCGTTCCCATTAGCTTAACAAACTGAGCGGATTGACCCTCGTCTTCAGGGGAATGCTTATATTTGCTCCTTGTAACCTGTGAGATTCGAAGACGGAACTGACGAACTCCACGCTTGCGATACCTTCCGCAAGGCCACAAATCGGCGAGCGGTTATTTTCGATGGAGGCGAGGAGGTCGCGGGTGGCGGCGACGTGGTTGTGTACCGTTCCGCGAATGTCGCGTGGTTCGGGCTTTCCTATGCCGGCAGATGTTATGGGAATCCACTTGCGTTCGGCTTTCGCAGGTTCCCATGGGGAATCTTTCATGAAGTGTATGAGGGGTTCTCGGTCGTTTCTGATATCTATAATTCCTTGGTTGCCAATAACCTGAAAGCCGAATCCCGCCTCTCTTGATCCGCGGTTGCGGACGCTGTCGAAATAGGCTGTCCAACCGTTCTCCATTCGCCATCGGGCGTGTGTCTCGTCCCCGGCGAGCGGGCCAAGCCCTTCGTTGCCTTCGTTAACATCTCTCTTGGTCACAGGTAGCCCCTCTTGTCGCATCTCGGCGGAACAGGTGAGGGGTTTGCCCGCGAGATAATGGTACAGGTCGAGGATGTGGGTGCCTAGAACCCATAAGTCCTCACCACCGCCTCTGCGATCTTCCTTGCCTCGCCCCCGCATTTCCAAGACGTCTCCGACAACGCCTTCCTTGAGCAATTTTTTCAATACAGGCATCGCCGGGTGGTATCGATTGCGGTGGGCTATGGCCAACTTTGCACCTGCCTTAGCGCAAGCCTCGGCAATTTGATCCGCTTCCTTCAGTGAACGGGCAAATGGTTTTTCAACGTAAATACCCTTTGCTCCCATCTCGCAAGCTGCAGTGATCATGGGTACCCGTTGGTCGACGTGCCGAGGGCAAACGGCGACGATGTCAGGTTTTTCTTTTGCGAGCATTTCGCGATAGTCCGCATAGGTCGCGTCCGTCTTTAGTTTTTGCTTTGCCTTGGCTAATCCGCCGGGATGTGCATCAGCTACGGCTGCGATGCTCGTTTCCTCCAAAAGATTCCAGACCGTGTCCAGACCGTGTCCGAAATTTCCTCGTCCCGTGTGCCCGATAACTCCTATTCGCCAATTTTTCTTCGGCTTTTGTCCAAGGATCGCGGGAGCGGAAGCCAATAGCATCCCTTGTGTCACGAACGCCCTTCTAGTTCTCATTTCGTTTCGACCGCGTAGGCTTTTAGGTTTTCCAGTTCGAGCACTTCGAGGGCGCTTTTCTCGCAGGATTCCAATTTTACTTTCGGCGCCATATCGGCTTCTAAGGCTTCCTGCCAGCGTAGGGCGCAAAGGCACCAGCAGTCACCTTCCTTTAGGCCTGGAAACGAGAATTCCGGTCGAGGTGTACTCAGATCGTTTCCCGCGAGTTTGCTAAATGCGAGAAATTTCTCGGTCATCACGGTACAGACGACATGTCGCCCGGTATCGCTTTCGTCAGTTTCGCAACTGCCGTTTCGATACCATCCGGTCTTTAGTTTCTTGCAGCAGGGTTGAAGGGACGTCCCTATAACATTCAATGGACTATTCTTTATCGGCGCGATCATTTTACGATCAAGGAATCAAAGGCTCTTGCCGACAAGCGCAAAAACCCTTTTTTGAAAGGTTCCATGAATTCAGACAAACCCGACGTCCTCTTTGCTCGACCGCTTTACAGTTATTCACTGGATGAGGTGGCCGGCTTTTGCGAGGCTCACAAACTATGGGAGGCTGAGGACACTGATGCCTTGCTGAGTGCTATCGCCCCGACCTGTCGGGCGGCAGTCACTCGGGCTGTCTTCCCAGAGGACTGGATGGACAAACTGCCCAATCTCGGAATCATATCTGTTTGCGGGGTAGGGTACGAAGGGGTGGCCGTTGAGGCTGCCAAGCAACGTGGCATTGTCGTGACGAATACTCCTGACGTTCTCACCGAGGAGGTGGCGGATTATGGTGTGGCCTTGATGTTGGCGGTGGCTCGTCGCCTTGCGATGGGAGATCGTTATGTTCGTGACGGGCGTTGGCCTCGAGAGGGAGCCATGGAATATGGCCGGCGCGTGCATGGGAGTCGTCTAGGAATTCTTGGGTTGGGCCGAATCGGTCTTGCCTTAGCCCATCGCTGCAAGGCTTTCGGTATGGAGATCGGTTATCACAACAGAAACCTCCGACAGGATGTCGAATACAGTTACTTCGAGGATGCGGTGTCTCTTGGCCGTTGGTCGGACTTCTTCATTATTGTCACTCCCGGAGGGGAGGGTACTCGCAACTTGGTCGATGCCGCCGTCATCGATGCTATCGGTCCTGAAGGTGTTTTGGTGAATATTGGGCGAGGCCAGACGGTGGATGACGCCGCTCTCATCTCGGCTTTGAACGAGGGGCGTCTCGGGGCTGCGGGCTTAGATGTGTTTTCCGATGAACCGAACGTGCCCGATGAATTGATCCGGATGACGGAGAACGTAGTCCTACAACCACACCAAGCCAGCGCTACCCATGACACGCGAAGGGCAATGTCTAAACTTTGCATGGACAATGTGCGGGCTTTTCTTGAGGGTTCCGATCCCCTCACCCCCATCGATTGATTGCGTTGGGTCGGGAAGTTTTCAGACCCTCGTGCAGAATGCCTAATCGCGAGAAGACGATTTCTTGAAATATTTTTTCTTCTGACCGAATTTTTTGAACGGGCGCGGTTTCCTTTTGCCCATCGGTTTACTGTCATCCTTGCTAATGTCTAGTTTATTTCCGCGCACCCAAATCTTTCTTAATGCCTGAAACGCATCCTTGGGCATGCTCTCCGGTAATTCGATGAAGCTGTGTTCCTCGAACATGCGAATCTTGCCCATGTGTTTTGGTTCGATGCCCGCTTCGTTTGCAATTGCTCCCACAATGTCTCCTTTTCCTACACCATGGCTTTCTCCCACTTCCAGTCGAAAGCTTTGCATGGAGAGATCTCCACTTTGAAATCGAGATTTCCCTCTAGGTCCATCATTTCTCCGACCCCTATCTTCCCATTCCCTGTCACGCTGCTTCGGTTGTGGAACAGCCTTGAGATAAAAAGGTTGGTTTCCGGATTCCAAGAAGGCCATGGCGGCAGCAATCGAAAGAGGATCAGCGTCCTTTTCTTCGAGGTATTTTTCCAAAACTTCCTTGTAGTCGCTTAGGTCTTTGGCCAAGGTTTCATCGAGCCGAGCAAATAAACGCTGCATTTTTCGTTCGTTGAGCTCCTTGGTCGAGGGGAAGGTATACTTTTCCAACTTCGAGCGCACGGTACGTTCAATTGCCTTAAGAATTCTATTTTCCCTTCCATTGATGAAGATAATGGCATCTCCTTGGCGACCTGCTCGGCCCGTGCGACCGATTCGGTGGATGTAGGATTCCACGTCGAAAGGCGCATCATAATTGATTACGTGACTTATGCGGTCGACGTCCAGACCGCGAGCCGCGACGTCCGTAGCAACCAAAATGTCGATTTTCCTGTTCTTGACTCTGGCGAGGGTCTTTTCCCTCAGGTTTTGGGCCATGTCGCCATTTAGCGCTTCGGCTGCGTAGCCTTTCCCCTGTAGGCTTTCAGCTATTTCGGAAGTGGCGTTTTTGGTACGAGAGAAAACAAGAACAGCATCAAAATCTTCCACTTCTAGAATGCGAATCAAGGTGTCGGTCTTCTCGGGGTTTCGCCTTTGAATGAAGCGCTGACGGGTGTTCGATGCCGTAGTCGCCTTAACTCGGATGGTGATTTCTGCGGGGTCTTTGAGGTACTTGTCAGCCAATTTCTTGATTTGCGAGGGCATTGTGGCCGAAAATAATGCGGTTTGCCGTTCTTCGGGCATCTGTTCCAGTATCCATTCGACGTCTTCGATAAAACCCATGCTGAGCATTTCGTCCGCTTCATCCAGTATCAGGGCCTTAATCTTATCCGTTTTAAGCGTCCCTTTGCGGAGGTGATCCATCATCCTGCCGGGCGTGCCGACGACGACGTGAGCTCCCTCCCTCAATCCTTTGATCTGTCTTCTGTACTCGTCTCCACCGTAAATGGCGAGGGAGCGAAAGTTTTTCATCCGCTGACCGAAGGTTTCGAAAGCCTCGGCGACTTGTATTGCCAATTCTCGGGTTGGAGCGAGGCACAGGATCTGTGGCCCACCGGCCTTTGTGTCGAGGTTGGATAAAAGTGGCAAAGCGAACGCGGCTGTCTTTCCCGTTCCGGTTTGGGCAACTCCAAGTAAATCTCGACCTTCTGCCAAGTAGGGGATGGCCTCTGCTTGGATCGGCGAGGGGGTTTCATAGCCAATCGCCTCAATTGCCTCCCTAATCTCGGGAGACAATGGTAAGTCGGAAAAAGTGCCAAGAGCTTGCTCGGATGAACTGTCTGTCTCTTCGTTGTTCATTAGTCTACTGATGCTTTTTTATACGGTGCGGACAGCTATTCCTGGATTTTCGAAAAATCACTTTTATAGACATCCACTTGTTTACCCTATCCACAAGCAGATGTTTATGGATAACTCTAATAATCCTTTCTTATGACATGTCTCGTTGCAAATTACGAGACTGAAAGAGAACTCTCCCAAAGCATCTGTTTCCGCCACCACTTCAGTTAGTCGCATTCCTATCCAAAAAGGTTGCCGGAGACTTTGAAAAATCAACTTTCTGGCCCGGAACGGTGGAGTAGTCTTTTTATTCCTCTTCCTCTTTTGCGTTTTCCTTTTTTGGCTTTGCCGGCTTTACAACGGTAAGATGAAGATGGTCGGTTCTGTTCACGAGATAATCGCCTCGGGATTTAGCGGTGAGGAAGGAATACGATGCGAGACTTTCTTTGGTGGCGTTGGT
>CAWVZQ010000043.1:0-13232 GCA_963934405.1 uncultured Opitutales bacterium
AAGATTCGTCCGCCGATGCCGTTTTCCTCGGCGGACGCCGACCACCTGCTGGCTACCTTGGATGACGTGTTCGCCCTTTTGCCCGTCACTTGAATGAGCGTGTCGATACTACCCATCATCTGGTTGCGGGCCGAAGGTAAAACGTTCGAACACCGAACCCCGCTGACTCCGGCGGACGCCGCTACCCTTACGGATGCCGGCATCAAGGTGTTTCTCGAGCGTAGCGATGCTCGGGCGTACCCTGATGAGGACTATGCATCCTCGGGCTGTTCGCTAGTTGATGCCGGCACCTGGGAGTCGGCTCCACCTGATGCCTTTATTCTTGGCCTGAAGGAATTACCTGATTCCGCGCAACCGTTGCGGCATCGTCATATCTACTTTGCTCATGCATTCAAGGGGCAGTCGGGTTGGCAAGAACTCCTGCTACGTTTCCGGCAGGGTGGGGGAACGCTGTACGATCTCGAGTACTTGGTTGATGAAGATGGTCGCCGTGTGGCTGCCTTCGGTCATTGGGCTGGTTTTGCCGGTGCCGCCGTTGCCAACTTGGCTTGGTGCGGCAGGTATTCCTCAGAACTTTTGGAACTCGCGTCGTTAACAGCCTACAAGGACAAGGGCGCCTTGATCGAAAGTTGCCTTCGCCAATTAAGCGCTTGTTCTTCAACTCCCAAGGTAATGGTCATCGGTTCGGCTGGCCGCTGTGGAGCCGGAGCCGCTGAATTGTTTCGAGAACTTGGTGTCGATGTCACCCCGTGGGATCTTGAGGAAACACAAGCGGGTGGTCCCTTCGAAGAAATACTGGAGCATGATGTGTTCATTAACTGCGTCTTCGTATCTCAACCTCTACCGCCGTTCCTGACCCCCGAATTCCTGAAGCGTCCCCGTCGTCTGTCGATCATCTGTGACATAAGTTGCGATCCATCCGGTGACCTGAATCCGCTTCCCATCTACAACAGTTGCACGACCTTTGCCGATCCCTTGAAACGCGTAACCGATGACGATCCCCCTCTCGACCTCATTGCCATTGATCATCTCCCGTCCTTGTTGCCGAAGGAAAGCTCTGATGATTTTTCCAGTCAACTCCTACCGTACCTTCTCCGGTTGAATGCCCCCGACGAAGGGGTCTGGATACGCACCCAGCGCAAGTACGAGCAGACCCTCCAAGAACTTTGAAACCAACCTAACCCCATTTATTCCTATGCCCACCATACACTGGCTTGGCGCCGGACTCTCTTCAGCCCCCGGCATCCGTCGACTCGCTGCATCCGACCGACCCTTCGTTCTTTGGAACCGGACCTTGGCCAAAGCCCAAGCCATCTTGGAAGACGTTTCCAAAGAGGCGCGTGAACTTAATTGGTCCGAGTTGGTCACGTCGGTTCAACCTGGCGACGTCGTTGTCTCGATGCTACCGGCCGATCTTCACCAACGGGTCGCCGAGCTTTGTTTACAGGGTAACGCTCATTTCGTTTGTAGCAGCTACCTTTCACCGGTCATGGTGACCTTGGACGCCGAGGCCAAGGCGAAGGGTCTTCGGTTTGTCAGCGAGGTCGGGCTCGATCCGGGCATCGATCACTTGATGGCTCATGCCTTGATGGCCGACTACCAAGCATCCGGTCTAATGAACCCAACCCATGAGCACCGCTTTCGTTCTTATTGCGGTGGTTTCCCTAGTACGCCGAACGATTTTCGTTACAAGTTCAGTTGGTCGCCCCTGGGTGTCTTGCGGGCCTTGAAGACACCGGCCCGCTGGATTGAAAACGGGGCCGAGGCGACCACCGAAAAGCCATGGCAAGCACTGTCTTCCCACACCGTAAACCTGCTGGGCGGAGAAGAAACCTTTCAGGCCTACCCCAACCGTGATTCCATTCCCTTTACCGAACCCTATGGCTTCAGTCCCGAATTCAACCTGCAGGCATTCGTTCGGGGCACCTTACGTCTCGATGGCTGGGCGGAAGCTTGGCAGGAAATCTTCGCGGTGGTTGATTCCAGTGCCACCGGCGAGGATGAGCTCAAGCTTTTGAGCGACTCGCTTTGGAAGCGCCACGCCTATGATCCGGATGAATCCGACCGCGTCATTCTCCATGTTGAGATGACCGTAATCGAGGGCGATAATCCCGTGTGGAGCGGTGCCTTTGCCCTCGACGAACATGGCGACGAAACGGGTAGCGCGATGGCCCGTCTTGTCTCCAAGACAGTCAGCATAGCCGTCGAGGCGGTCTTGGATGACGAACTTCCGCCGGGCGTATCCGCTGCCCCGTCGGATCCTCGCCTTGTCAATTCATGGATGGCCAAGCTCGTTGCCTCCGGCGAGCGCATTGTCCGCACCTAGGCTATCCATGAATTTTACAGCGATTAAGTCGATCGACGATTGCCACGAGGAATAATCAACACAAAGCTTTGCCAACCTTTCCGATCCACCAGTGCCCTTGTTCTCATAACCTTTTAGGATTAATAACTTCGAACCCCGTGAAATGAAAATGAAACGACTCCTCGCTCTTTCCCTTGCCGTCTGTTCGGCGACAATATTCTTTGTTCCCGCCCAAGCTGCCTCCACGCCTAACGTCATCATCATCATGGCGGACGACCAAGGTTATCAGGACCTCGGGTGCTTCGGATCCCCCAAGATCAAGACGCCCCACATCGACCGGATGGCCAAGGAGGGCATGCGCTTTACCGACTTTTATTCGGGCGCCTCCGTGTGCACCCCTTCACGGGCCGCTCTTCTGACCGGTTGCTATGCCAGTCGGGTGGGCAACCTGGGCGTTCTCTTTCCGCGGGACAAGCGAGGTCTCAATCCCGATGAGATCACGATCGCGGACTTGCTCAAAACCAAGGGCTATGCGACCGCCTGCATCGGGAAGTGGCACCTCGGGCACCTCAAGGAGTTTCTGCCCACCAGCCAAGGCTTCGATACCTACTTTGGCGTTCCCTACAGCAATGACATGACCCTCGACCCAACCCAACCCCTGGCCAACGACGTCGTTTTACGGGAAGGGGTCACCTTGGAGAACATCAAGAACCGGGTGAAGAAAAACCTCGTTCCACTCATGCGCGACACTAAGATCATCGAATACCCCGCCGACCAAAACACCCTGACCAAGCGCTACACCGAGGAAGCCATCTCCTTCATCAAGAAGAACAAGGAGAAACCCTTTTTTATCTACCTTCCCCACACCATGCCTCACATTCCCCTCTATGCGACTGCGCTCTTCGAGGGCAAAAGCCAAATTGGCCTTTACGGGGACACCATCGAGGAGCTTGACTGGTCGACCGGGCAAATTCTCGAGACCCTCCGCAAGCTGAAGCTCGAGAAGAACACCTTGGTCGTCTATACCTCCGACAACGGGCCTTGGAAACTGGCCACCAACTCGTGGGTGAAGGGCAATATGAACCGCCGCGTCGGCGGCTTCGCCCATCCCCTCAAAGGCTATAAGTTCTCCCGCTTCGAGGGCGGCATGCGCGTTCCCACCGTGATGTGGTGGCCAGGACGGATTCCCGCCGGCAAGGAGTGCTCCGAAGTGGCCGCCAGCATGGACTTTCTTCCGACTTGCGCCGCTCTTGCCGGAGCAAAGCTTCCAGAAGACCGTGTGATCGATGGCAAGAATCTCCTGCCTTTGTTGGAAGGGCGCCAAGGCGCCAAGAGCCCGCACGAGGCATTCTTCTACCGTACCGAGGCGGTGAGAAGCGGAAAATGGAAATTGAAGAGGAACGAACTCTACAACTTGGAGGAGGACATTGGGGAAACCAAGAACCTCGCCGGAGCCAACCCCGAGGTCGTCAAGCGCCTCGGGGGTTATTTGTCCGCCCACAAGGAGGACTTGGCCAAGAACAAGCGTCCTGCGGGCGGTCCGCCCAAACAACCCCGCAAGAAAAAGAACAAGTAAGGGCTCGGCGATAGACCGAGACAGCTGGTTTTCGGCAGGCTGTTTGCCAAGGAGATCGTTGTGTTGAATCCAACGGCAATCGGTTTCCATTTATAATCGTCTTAAATATCATTTTTTCGTCTATTTACCTTTATGCTTTTTCATTATTGCATGCTGATTGAAGCAAGATTTTGAGAGTTTCCCGTTTAGGATTTCTTGGGGCATGGGCGTATGCCTGCTTGCTTGGGGTGACCACATCGGGGCACGCCGTTGAGTTTACCGTCGAGACGGGATCCAATTTTAAAGCCAGGGTAGCTCAGGACGACTTGCTGGCTGGTATTCCATTCCAGTCCAATCTCGAACTGGCTGCAGGAGATTTGCTCAAACTGACTGACGGAATTGGAAGTAAGTCCAACTCTTCTTTTCGGACCTTTGCCCAGGACGACGTCAAGGATTGGGTGATTACTTTTTCAAACCTTAAGATCGTCGAACTTGAGGAGATCCGGGTGTTTTCCTGGAATGGGGATCATCGATCGCAACAGGACTTTGATCTTGCCTACAGCATAGACCGAGGAAAAACCTTCGTCACCCTAGCCAAGCGTATTCTAGCTCCAGAAAACGGAGCCTGTAACTTGACTCGCATTCCTTGCTCTTTTACCAAAGTGACTGATCTTAGATTTGTCTTCCGCAATCCGGGAGACGACCTTCACCGCAAAAACGTTCGGCACTCTTCCCTTCTTGAGATCGATGCCATCGGTACTCCCTTGGTTCCTCTTACCCTTGCGGAGGCGAAAGAAGCGGGGCGTGCCAACTCAGTCTTGCTTGCGGGGTCGGCGGTCGAGCGCCGCAAAGACGGCCTTTTGCCTGAAAAGTCGGCCCAAGCGAACCTTTCTGTCTTTCATTCTTCCATCCGGCCCGCATTAGAACAAAGTTGCCTCCATTGCCACGGGTCTGAAAAGCAGAAAGGCAAATTTCGAATCGACGTTCTTGACCCCGACCTGATCAAGGGTGGTGACAAGGACTGGTGGTTGGAGGTAATGGACGTGTTGAGCAATGGAGAGATGCCTCCCGATGATGCCCAAGCGGAGTTGTCCGACGCTAACCGCTCCGCCACCATCGATTGGCTAGCTTTGGAATTACAAAGGGCTTCGAGAATAGCCCGCAGTGAAAAGGGGAGCTCTTCTTTCCGTCGGCTTACCCGTTACGAATATAATTATGCCCTTGAAGACTTGTTGGGTGTCCCCTTGTCACTCGGTGAAGCCCTCCCTCCCGAAACCTCGTCGGAGGACGGTTTTCAAAACAGTTCCGAACTTTTGCAGATGTCTCCCATGCAATTCCAGACCTATCGGGAAATGGGATTGAAGGCCTTGAAGCGGGCTACGGTAACCGGGGAACGCCCCAAGCCTGTTACCTATCTTGTTTCGATGAAGGATGAGTTTGAGAAGTTGGCTGCCAACCCCAAGACGAAAATATTCGATGTTCGTGATAAAAGTTATGAAAAGATCCGCAAATCAATGCATCTTTTCAATTCCCGGACGGGAAAGGGTACTCCTTACAAGGCAGGTAAATTAAAACCGGAACCTGATGTGGTGGCCGGTCTGCCTCCAGCGGGCTCGGAGGTTTTCATGGCCTTGCCAAGATCGAATGAGCTGAAATGGAACCTGGACCGTTTCTTGCCCGACGATGGCGTCATGCGGGTAAGTATCCGAGCTTGGCGTTCCTCCTCCGACAACCCTAATGAGGATGCGGGCCTGCGCTTTGGGTTAAGCGCCCACACCAGTAACAACGCCAACTTTTCCAACGTAATCAGCGAACGAGATATGCCCGTTACGGGAACGGTCGAAGATCCTCAATTCATTCATTTCGACGTCTATCTCGAAGACATTCAACGCAACCCCTTCCGCAAACTTGCCACGACCTTTCCCAGGAGGGATGAATTCCTGCATATTAAAAATATTTCCAATGCGCACGGAAAGGAACCCCTTCAGGTTCATTTGGATCGGATTGAAATCAGGGCCCCCTTTTATGCCCAATGGCCCCCCGCTACCCACAAAAGAATTTTCTTCGATAGCAATGAAAGGAAAAACGAAAAAAAATACGGAGGCGAAGTACTTGCCCGGTTCATCAGGCGGGCTTGGGGCCGCCCTGGCAGTATCGTGGAGATCGGTCGTTTCATGGACTTGTTCGATAAATTCAGACCGGACTTCAATACTTTCGAAGAGACGATGCAGGAAGTTCTGGCAACAGTTCTCGCTCACCCCGAATTCCTGTACCTGACTCAACGCATCGCCGAAAACAAGGAAGGGGGCTTGACGAGGATGGATGACTGGGAATTGGCCAAACGCCTTGCCGTATTCCTATGGTCGAGTATTCCCGATACCCAACTGCAACAATTGGCTGAACAAGAAAAGCTCAAGGAACCCGAAACCCTGAAAGCCGAAGTCAAACGCATGTTGGCCGATTCCCGTTCCAATCGGTTTACCCGGCATTTTGTCGAGCAATGGCTTGGCCTGGAGGGCATGGAGAGCGTTACGCATGTCACCGACAATGACCTGAGGGACGCGATGCGGAAAGAACCCGTTGCCTTTTTTGACGATCTGTTGAAGCGAAACGGTAGTGTTTTCGACTTCATCCATTCCGACTATGCCTTGGTCAACGAGAGGTTGGCGAAGCACTATCGCATCCGGGACGTGCTTGGATCCCATTTTCGAAAAGTTTCCATTGAGCCGCATCTCAACCGTGGAGGTCTTTTGACGGGTTCCGCCATTCTTGCCATGAACTCGGATGGAAAGGATTCCAATCCTCTCAAACGCGGGGTCTGGATGCTGGAAAGGATCCTGAACGATCCTCCGCCACCTCCTCCGCCAAACGTGCCGGAAGTGGACCTTGCGGATCCCGAAATCCAAAAAATGACTTTGAAGGAACGGATTGCCAACCACCGCAACGACCCAGCTTGCTATTCATGTCATGCGAGAATCGATCCCTGGGGAATCGCATTCGAAAATTATGATGCCCTCGGTTCCTACCGAACGAAGATTAATAACAAACCAGTCGATGCCTCGTCCTTTCTTTTCAACAAGCAGTCCTTGGCAGGGATGAGGGGACTGAAGCGCTATTTGCTGGAGGAAAGACAGGATCAATTTGCCCGAGCCTTAGTTCGAAAGATGACCACTTATGCCCTCGGTCGACCACTCTCTTTTTCCGATCATGCCGAGGTGGAAGACCTCGCGGCGCAGTTTAGGAAAAAGGGGGACCGCCTGGGAGACCTCATTTATTTAGTCACTCAAAGCGGGATTTTTAACTCGAAGTAATCCCTTCTTGCTTTAGTTTGGTTAGAAAGCGTTAGATGAATACGTACGACAAGCCAAACTCTTTGGGACGAAGGACCTTCTTGCGTGGCGCCGGCCTTGCTCTCGCCTTGCCTTGGTTTGAATCCTTTGGCTCCGAAAGTCGAGCTGTGGGCAAGATCCCAAAGCGATTCGTAAGCATATACCATCCGGATGGAGTCGGCGTTCCCCTCAAGGAAGACCCGGCCTGGAAGGATTGGAGTTGGTTCCCCCATGGCGGGGAAAAGGATTTCGAATTCACCAAGGTACTGGACGTGCTTGAGCCTCTTCGAAGTGACGTCACCGTGTACGCGGGCCTTTCTCATCCTGCTGTAAGGCGTGTTCACGGCCATTCCAATGCCGACCAGTATTTGACGGGGGCCGATACCAGGGGACACGGTCCCTACAAGAATTCGATATCCCTTGATCAGCTCTATGCCGAATTTATCGGTGATGAAACTCGGCATTCCTCGTTGGTCATGTCCACAAACGGA
Organism: uncultured Opitutales bacterium; assembly: GCA_963934405.1. Taxonomy (GTDB): domain Bacteria; phylum Verrucomicrobiota; class Verrucomicrobiia; order Opitutales; family Seribacteraceae. Next base: position 7,681 of record CAWVZQ010000043.1, read on the forward strand.
GGCATCGGCGGTCCCCGTGGCGCTCAGACCCAGTCCTTCAACCGGGAGGGCCGAGCCATTCCGGCAATGAATAAACCCAAGCAAATTTTCGATATGCTGTTTGAAGCTGTGGACAAGGTCGCCTCCGCCAAATTGGCCAGGAGCAAAAGCGCTTTGGATTTACTGATGGATGATACCCGTTCCTTGGGGAGAAAACTTTCAAAACATGACCAGGACACTCTCCAGCAGTATCTTGATTCGGTCCGGGATACCGAGGTCAAGCTTACCAAAGCCCAACAATGGTTGGAGGCTCCCTTACCTCAAGTTGATTCTTCAAGCCTGCATCTCGAAGCGGGCCCGAAAGAGGCCAGGCAATATTTTCAGACCATGTATGACTTGATCTACCTTGCCTTCTTGAGCGACTCCACCCGTGTCGCTACTTTCCAGTTGGGCAGGGAGAACGGGGGAGGTCCGCATGATTTGCTTTCCAAGGCCGTTGATCTGGGTAATGCTCATGGCCTGACTCATTCCGTCAAAAAGAAAGACGGTTGGCAAAACCTCGGAACCTATAACCGGTATCAAGCGGAGGAATTCGGGCGCTTCGTTTCAAAACTCAAGAATACGAGCGAGCCAAGCGGCAAAGGCAATATGTTGGACAATACCTTTGCCATGCATGGTTCCGCATCCAGTAGTTTTCACCTCTCCCGAAATTATCCCATTATTTCAGCGGGAGGAAAAAACCTCGGGTTTGCCAATGGTCGTTATCTCAATTACGTCGGCCTCCGTGAGGATGGTAGCCTGCCGGGTGCCGGAGTCATAAGTGATGCCGGGTGGAATAGTAAAGTGGTTGAAGAAGAGCCTCCGCTTGGAAAGCTTTTCGTGAGCATCCTGCAGAGGCTCGGGGTCGAGACCGATTCATTCGCCGGATATTCCGGTACCTTGGCACGGGTTTAAAAAGCCCGGGCGGTGAAGTCTCTCATCGTAGTATTTCCTATGTACTTACCGAAGACTTTCACTAGGTTATTTACCGATCGGATTTTCCTCGTTGGAGAAATTTGATAATTTCGATATACTTGTTTTTTTCGATTTGCACTTCTCTCTCTAGCAATTTCTATAACAAATGCACGCCAATTACATCCCTCCCAAGCGGAAGACCAAGGTCGTCTTCGTGCAACTCGGTTCCCCCGAGGCACCGACCCCCAAGGCCTTGCGGAAGTACCTGCGCAACTTTCTTGGCGATCCGCGGGTGATCGATATTCCCGCTTGGAAATGGAAGATCATTCTCAACTGCTTTGTCCTTCCTTTCAGACCCGCCAAATCAGCCAAGCTCTACGAGAGAATTTGGGACGGAAAGAGTTTTCCTCTCATTACCAACACGGCGAACTTCACGGAGAGTGTTCGTGAGGAACTCAAGAAGATCGATCCCGAGGGACACGTTGAGGTCAACCACGCCTTTCTGCTTTCCCCCCCTTACGTCAATGAAGTGTACGATAGCTGGGAAGAGGATTTGAAGAACAACGTCGGAGCCACGAAGTTGATGGTCATCCCCATGTTTCCCCAATATTCCGAGAGCACCATCGCCTCCGGGGTGGACGCTCTCGCCAAGGAACTTTCCAAGCGGGTAAAGATTCCTACCTTCGAAGTCATCACGAATTTTCACAGGACTCATGCTTTTATCGATAATTCGGTTACCCAATTGGACTCCAAGGTCGAAGAACTAAAGAAAGAAGGCATCGAGATCGACAAACTGGTCATTTCCTTTCACGGGATGCAGAAAAGAAGGGTCGTTTTCAAAGGCGACGATTACTACCGTCATTGTTACGAGACCTACCGCCTGATCGTCGACCGTCTCAAGCACCTCAAGTCCGAGCAGGCGGTGATGACTTTCCAAAGCCGTTTCGGCCGTGAGGAATGGATAACACCCTACACGGAGGAAGTGGTCGAGAACCTGATCAAGGAAGGAAACAGGGAGTTGATGATTTATTCACCCAGCTTCGTTGCGGACTGTCTCGAGACGACGGATGAACTGGGTCACGAGTTGGCGGAAGACGCCAAGGAGTGGGGTGGGAACGTCTATCCCGTCGAGTGCCTCAATACCAACGAACATTGGTGCAAGGATTTTGCAAAATACGTTATGACCCAAGCCGAGGGCTCGGCTCAGGACAAGGAAGACATCGAGTACCAGATGAAGGCAGAGGATTACGATCATATGCCCAAACTGGTGATGAATCAGTCTTAAGTTCCGGACGTCCTTGTCCCGGATTTTTTGCGAACAGGTTATCTTTTAGTCTCGTTGAGCTTCATGTGCGCGTCGACTAGGCATTGGCAATGCCCCCCCTTCCATTGGTAAATTTTTTCGGGTAATCTTCTACATCACCTGAAAGGTTTAAAACCTTATGTTTTGATTTTAAGAATACGGTTTTTTGTAAAAAAAACCGGCTAATTTTGATTCAGTCGTAACTTAATTAGTCATAACCTAGTTGCCAATGCCCATTGAAAATTCAAATTCCGACACACATGAGGATTTTGTTGCACTCTATGTTCGACACGAGCCTGCGGTGTTTTCATTCGTCTTGGGTATGGTTGGGAGAACTGCTGATGCAGAGGATGTTACTCAGCGGGCAAGTATGACTATGTGGCGGTGTTTCAACCAGTATGAAACGGGAACGAATTTCAGAAATTGGGCTTTTCAAATTGCCAAGAATGAAGCATTGAACCATCTCACCAAGGCACGGAGAGACCGTCATGTGTTTGGCGAAAAACTCATTGAGCTTTTAGCTAAGGATTGCGGTGAGGAGGCAGAAAAGTTGGATGCCCGCCGTCGGGCCTTGGATTCATGTGTCAAAAAACTTCCTGAAGATGAGCATGAAATGGTCTCGGGTTGCTATGCGGAAGGAGCCACGATTCGATCCTATGCAAAGCAAAAAGGGGACTCAGCCAACAAGTTTTATAAGCGACTCAATCGTATTCGGGCCAAGTTGCACCATTGCATTGAGCGCCAACTGGGTCTCGAGGAGCAAGTGATCTGATGATTGACCGGGATCTTAAGGATTTAATTGATCAGTCTCTTAATGAGACCATTGGTGAAGATGACTTGCGAGTCTTAGAGCAGCGCCTGCTCGAGGATCCGGTGTCCCGCCTCTATTATTTAAAATCAACCAATCTCCATGCTTCCCTCAGACGCAGGTTTTCCGTGAAGCAGAATCCGGTGAATATTTTATCGTTCACCAATCACTTTCTTACTACCCGCAGGGTATTGTTGGTGGTGGCGGCAAGTCTGGTTTTGTTTTTCGGAATATTTTCGCTATGGATTCCTTCCCGGTCGGTTGGCGAGGTTGCGCAAGTGGTCGGGGCATACCGTGACAATGGGGTTGCGTATGAAATCGGAGAAGCGGTTGAACCGGGTTCTATTTTCATATCCCGTGGACTCTTGAGGCTCGATTTTTCCAACGGAGCTAGGGTTACCCTTGAGGGACCTGCGGAAATGGAAGTTTTTAACGAGAGTCGAATTGTTCTTCGCCGAGGCTTGGTGACCGCTACAATTCCGGAATCCGCAGTCGGATTCGTTGTCGATACAATATCCGCTCATGTGGTGGATCTTGGTACGTCTTTTGGGGTTTCCGTCGGTAAGGGTGGTCAAACCGAAGTGTGCGTATTTGATGGTGAAGTGGAAGTGAGTTCATCGAAGACGAGCGGAGCGAGCAAGCTTACTCAACTCGTCCGGGAAGGTGAGGCAGTTCGGACAAAGGTTGATTCTTCAGTGATTGATTCCGTCTCCTATGAAACCGCTCAGTTCGAAAACGCATGGCCGGTTAATTATGGTGTCCTGCAAACCACGGGTTCCATGCGCTTTGTCTCTCCGGGGCCTAACTTTCATCCGGGAAATTATAAAGATAACGAACACATCGTTGTTTTTCCTGAAAAGAGGGATTTTAAAGCAAGGGAGAGTATTCGTGTGGACATGATTGATCCAGGGGAATACGAGAAATCACGCTATGATGAAAAACCTACCCTTGTGCCTCGCAGAGCGATGACGAGTTACCTGTTACAGTTGGATGCGTACCCTGAAGGGAAAAATCCGAACCGCCGCCGGAGTGTTCGTGGACAGATTACTTTTGCGAATCCCATTGTCGGTGTTGTCACCGAAGATCGTTTATTAAATCAATCGGAAGTCGTTTTTGGTATACCCGGAGCAGACTACCCCTCGGCCCGAACCATCGAACCCCGACCCGAAGGGGATCAAAGACCAGGTTTTGATAAATTAATTCTGACCGCGGACCGTCATTCGCTCATTCTTGAACTGAGGGAAAATCCCGGTCATTTAGACCAGGTACGAGTCTTGGTCGAAGCCAACTGATTCCTCTAACGAATTTATTTCACACCAGCTCCACGAAACCCAACCCCACCATGATTCGAACCAACTTGGTTACCATAGCCTCGCTTCAGTGAAAAAAGGGAAAAAGAACAAATGAAAACCGCAATTCATCCCCTCAATGTATTGATTCTTATTTTTCTGGCCCTATCTTCAGTCTTGAATGCAGCCAAGGCTCCGAATTTTATTTTGGTTTACATGGATGATCTAGGTTGGGCCGAAACTTCGGTGCCTATGATAAAGGGTCTAGGGGACACGAGCAGCGACTTCAATCAGACCCCCAACGTAGAAAGACTGGCCCGCGAAGGCATGGTCTTGTCGGCTTGTTATTCTCCTTCGGCTTTGTGCGCTCCTTCCCGCAACAGCCTCCTTCACGGCATGACTCCGAGCCGCCTGCGTTACACCGTCCTTTCAGCGGTTGAAGCGCAGAAAGAGTATCTTGGCCAAATTACGATTCCGCAGGCTTTGAAAAAAGCCAACGCAAACTACGTCACCGCCCACTTTGGCAAGTGGCACAACGAGAGCATCAAGCCGACGGAGGCAGGCTATGACGTAACCGACGGTCCAAATGGAAACGGTCCGGGTGACTTTGACGATGATCGAAAGACTCACCTACCCGACGAGGATCCGAAGCGAATCTTTTCCCTTACCGAAAAGAGCGTCGACTTCATGAAGGTACAGGTCAAGGCGGACAAACCCTTTTATTTGCAGCTTTCCCATTACGCGATGCACATTTGGCACGATTCGCTCAAGGAAACCAAAGAGAGGTACAAACTTCTGCCCAAAGGAAGGAAATATCAAAAAAAGGACGACCTGCCCGAGAAGGAGATACCCATCGCGATGTACAACCACGGGTGGATTATCAATTACGCGGCCATGCTGGACGACGTCGACCGGGCTTTCGGAACTTTGCTTGATGCGATCGAGGAATTGGGCATCAAGGAAAATACCTACGTCGTCTTCACGTCCGACAATGGGGGCGGCTTTCGTGGAAACAACCCCCTCAAGGCGGGCAAAGGGAGCCTGTACGAGGGTGGAATCCGCATGCCGACCTTCGTTCGCGGTCCCGGTATCAAGCCGGGAAGCTACTGCAAGGTTCCGGTGGTGCAGTGGGATTTCCTGCAAACTTTTCATGATCTCGCGGGCGGAACCGATCCCTTGCCCGATGACCTGGACGGAGGGAGCTTGCGCGATGTGTTTG
>CAWVZQ010000044.1:0-13197 GCA_963934405.1 uncultured Opitutales bacterium
AAGATTGATCTCTAGAGGAGCTGCCGGAGTAAAAACTCTATTCGAGCAATCGGTTCAAGGTATACCAAGCCATGTTGTTGGCCATGGAGCTACCGTCCTTCGCCTTGAAGCCGTTGAGAACGATCTTGTACACACGCTCCCTCTCGAGTGGCGCTTCAAGGTGTACGCTTAGTCCATCCTCGGCCACCGTCACTTTGGTGGGAGCCTCTTTCTTATGGTTCGTTTTTCCGGAGCCGTATTGGGGATGATAATGGTAGCCCCAGCGCTCCACTAAATAGCTTTTAGCCTCGCTGGCCAAGGAGGGATCAACCGGCTTGGTAAAGGTAATGCGAAATCCAGACTTTGTGAGTTTGACGTCGTGCATGGAGAAGGGCTGGGTCTTGCCATCCCAAACTAGGCGTTGGAGACCGAACTCCTTGCCGCCTGCCGAACCCCAGCCGCGTCCGGTCTGCCCAACCCAAAGGCTGCCGTCTTCGGCGAATACATGCCGAATGCACCCCGTTTGAAGACGATTCACAAAGTCAAAGATAACACCTTGGTAATCGCCGCCCACCTTCTGCAGGGATACTCGCATGATATTGGAACGACCTTGGTCCCCGATGAACATTTGGTTCTCGAAAGGGCCGAATTTGCCGGCCGTGTAATTAAAGACAGGTTCTCCGGGAGAATTAGCCAGTTCGCCGTGTGGAATCCAGACGGCTGGGCGCGACCATAATTTTTCGTATTCCTTGATCGAAATGGCATTGAGATCCTTTCCCTTGTAATCGGGGTGATCCCACAGTGATGAGGGATGCCCGTGAAAACGACCCTTTACTATGTGATGCAGCGAGCTGGAAGCTTCCCAATCTCCTTGGTTGTCGGTGAAGAACAGTTCGTCATCCTTATTTATACCAATGCCGGCGGGAGAACGCAGACCTGCGGCGTAAGGCTCAAATTTCCCGTCGGGTGTTACCTTGAAGCACCAACCCCGATATTTCGCCGCACGTCCCATTTTGCCTTCCGTGTCCTTGTAACCGGCAGTCCATACCCGGGCGATGTCCCACTTTTTGCTTCTCGCCCAGCCTGGCCAGGAGAGGGAGGTATTTAGCGTTCCGTAGAAGTTACCCTTGCTGTCTCGGACGAGACCGAAGGCATATTCGTGGTAATTGTCAGTTACGCCCCAGCCCGCGTTGAAAGTTTCGTAAAGGTCGGCTCGTCCATCCCGATCGGTATCGACCAATTTAGTTATTTCTCCTCGCTGAATGACAAAGGTCTCACTCGTCTTCGGGTCTATCCAGAGACCGAGCGATTCATGTAGGCCGTCCGCGAACAAGCTCCATTGATTTTTCTTTATGCTGTATTTCCAGACTTCTCCCTCGCGCGTGCACATCATGAGAGAACCATCAGGGGCGAACTCGAGTCCGCCGACGCCAAGGGACACTCCCTGCGGAGTCTCGATTTTCTCGACTGAATATCCTGCGGGAATCCTAGCCGGCTTATCTTGAGCAGGGAGGGAGACAATCATGGTCGATATCCCGACCAAAGCGAAAAAGGAAAGAAAGGTTTTCATGATGAAAAAGGAAAGGAAGGATTTAGTTGTGCTCTAGACTAACGAAAAACTCACCGGCCTGTTTTTTCGGGATCTGGAGAATGCCTTTTTTCGCAGACCACTTTCCCGCTGTCGATGAAACCGATAATCCGTCACTCTTCAAAAGGAGATAAACATCCCCCACCGCTTTTTCCACGCGGAAACCGTAAGTGAGAGCTTTAGCCCCGGGTCTGCCCGTAACTGTCTGGCTAACCTTGGCTCCATCCACCTCGTAGAGAAAGGCCGGATTGCCCAGTCTGGAATATCCCCTGAACCGAACCTTTGGATTTTTGTCCGGGCTACCGATTCGCAAGGGAAATTCTTGTGCACCGACCTCAAATTTGTCACCAAGTACTCGACAGGTTCCTCCTCCGCGACCCTTGCGGTCTGGTCCTACATTTAAGAACTGCCCCGTCCAACCGAATCGCACCATCAGCTTTTCGGCATCGAAGAGGTAGTTCACGCCACCGGGCAAGCCAACGGCAATCGATCTACCCGAGTCCACTCCTTGAATGTGAACCCGCACCACGCGGGGTTCGTCGCCCACCTCCAGAATGCCGTTTCTAGGCGTGGTATTTTCAGCCACAATTCTTTTTGCTTCTGCAACTGCCTGAGCTGGGTTTTCGCTCACTTTCATCACGCCTCGCATGGTGAGGAAGTGCCCGGGGAAGGTACATACATAAGGGTAATCACCAGTCTCTTTGGGTGCGGTGAAGACTGTTGCCCCTTTCTTGCCCGGTTGCACCAAGCCGATGCTGGCGATAATGGCGACATCTTGTGGAATAAAGTTTTTTTTCATCCCATCGGCACCTAGTTTGAGTGCACCTTCGGAGATGCGGGCGAGGTCTTTCTCGCCTCCTTTGGCAAGCAACCAATTGTGAATCATCTCGTCGGTGTTGTTCAAGGTTACACTGACGCGGGATCCTGGCTTAACCGCGAAAACTTCTGTCGCATAACGCAGTTGACCGTGCAATGTACCAATGACGACGTCGTGCTCGATTTTTTTATCCTCGGCTTGTGCCGAAAAGACTCCCAAAAAACAAATTGCGGTAGTTAACAGTGATTTTTTCATAAAATTAACATGAGACTTAGCCCATGCGATGGAGTAATCAAGGCTCGAAGCACTTGGAAGCATAAATTAGATTTCAACGAGCCGTGTTTTTCCTCATTTACTGATATCCTCTTAACTGAAATTCATGACACACAAGTGCTGTTACCGACCCACATCACGAAGTACCTTGAGAGCTTAGCTTTGTTTTGATGAATAAAAGGCGTCGATTTTTTGTGAGACGTCACGATAAGAGATATCAGCAGAATACACCAACTTGAATTCCTCGATTGCAGCATCGTTTTTTTCCATTGCCTCCAGACAACAACCGAGTTCGTAGACTGCTTGCTTTTTTCGGTCGTCCATAACTTGCAATTCCTCCTTCAATGAACTGAACTGTTCAATCGCCATATCAAAGAAATTTTTGCTTCGGTAGGCACGGCCAAGATACATAATTGAATCGAGACGTACGTTGGCGTTTCGTTGAGCGAGCTGAAATTGAGATATCGCGCCATCGAAATCCGCTACGTCGTAAAGCAGACGACCGAGTTCATAGCGATAACCGTAATCGTTCGGGTATCGCTCGACGAGAGATTCAATTTGCGTTCGATGATATTCGGCTTTTGCCGCGACCGTTTGGTCTAATCCGGATTGATTGTCAGCATTTTCGGGTTCGGCGGCGAGGGCTGCTCTCCATTGATCAATGGAATCATCGTAGTATTCGAGGGTTAGCCCCCGCTCCTTTTTTTCGAGCGAAACATCCGATTGCCCAGCCTCGTGCTTGCGGGCCTCTTGAATCCACGCTATGGCGTTTTCGAGATCTCCTGCCCGATGATAGAGATCGCTGAGTTGGCGATAGTTGTTTAAGTTTTCGGGCTGTGCCTGCAGTTCTTCGTATGTTTGCCGAATAAGGTCTTCGAGGCCTTTGGCGTCGTTAACGGACTTACTTGCTTGTTCAAGAGATTGCGCTTCTTTTTCGTCTTTTAGCTGAGTTCGGTAGTCTTCGGATTCCTCCCACTTGCCCTTATGCATTGCAATGGCAACGGATGCTTTCTTCATAAGATCCTCTGCTTCGCCGTCACCGGGACTTTTGCTCAAGATGGTGTTGCCAGTCTTAAGCGCGTTTTCCGTGTCGTCTACAACTAGGTAGGCACGACCTAAGTCTTTGAGGTTTGAGATATTGTCGGGTTCTAGCTTGTAGACGGTTTCATAGGCAAATATCACGGTTTTGTGCATCTCGAGATTGGCGGCGGCATCAGCCAGCAACTGGTGGGCGATCACATTGCCGGGGTTCTTAGCAAGAAATTCCTCTGCCTTAACCAAGGAGCCTTCGGGATCCTTTTCAGCCTTGTTGCCCATTCGGAAAGGAGCCGCGGTTACTTTACCCAAGAGCTTGGAAAAACCTGTGGCATTGCTACCTGTAACCTTGATTTGCAAGACACGAAGCTTTTTTCGAAGTTCGAGACAACCGGGGACCTGTCTAAGGACAGAACCATAGATTTCCAGTGCGTAGGATGGGTTGGTTCTTTCAGCAGTCTCCGCAGCTTGGAGCTGTTTGATTTGCCGGGGATCCAAATCCGCGATGGAAGTTTCCTCAATCAATTTAAAGAATTAGGTGTCAGAGCTAAAGTGAGATAGCCAAAAGTTCCATAGCACCAAGTTTTACGCAAATTTCAATGCTTTTCGTAAAGCTTGCTCCAAGGTATGAAAAACATCTTCGGCTTGGCTTGAATCGAGAGCCTCCACAAGTAAACGAATTTTAAGTTCGGTCCCAGAGTAACGAAGAAGGACTCGCCCTTCTTTTCCTAAAATTTGTTCTTCGCGGGTCACGATTTCCATCAGCTCGGGCAATGATTCGAGAGGAGTTTTATCTAGAACGCGGTAAGCATTCTCAATACATGGAGCTAGATCGATTTGATCCGCAAGAACCGATAGCGGGGAATCCGTTTCAAGCACGGCTTGCGATGCAAGAAGAAAGCTGAGCAACCCGTCACCCGACGGAAGATGATCACTGGAAATAATATGACCCGAGGATTCCCCCCCTAAGTTGGCACCAAGCTCTCTCATAAGCTCTGCCACATTGCGATCACCAACCTCTGAGCGAGCAAGACGGACATCCAAATTATTCAGACTGCGTTCCAGACCAGAATTACTCTGAACTGTGGCGACAAGGACACTGTCCGAAAGCTTGCCTTTTCTTTTTGCATGCAAGGCGAGGAGACCGAGAAGTTTGTCGCCATGGACGACTTCCCCTTGGTTGTCGCATAGGATCACGCGGTCGCCATCGCCGTCGTGGGCTAGGCCTATGTCGGCTTGCGTTGCCTTTACTTTTTCAGCAAGTACCTGTGGATGTTCGCTTCCGACCCCATGATTGATGGCACCTTCACCAGCCGCAATGGTAATTACCTCGGCGCCCAATTCTCTTAAGATTTCGGGCGTGGTTACTGTAGTTGCACCGTTGGAGAGGTCGGCCACGATTCTAAAATCGCTAAGAGCGTTTTCCGACAACATGCCCAAGATGTGGTCTCGGTAACTGGACAGAGTGTCTAGACGGGGAAAGGACTTGGCTAATAATCCTTCGTCCGCAACCTGAACTTCAGAGGCTCTGAGGATTTGCTCCTCGATGGCCAATTCCTGATCCTTTGACAGTTTGGAGCCCATATGGTCAAAAAGCTTGAAACCATTATCGGACGCTGGATTATGTGAAGCCGTGATCATAATGCCAAATCGCATTTCGTTCACGACTAACGCATGGGCAAGAGCTGGTGTGGGCAATACTCCCGCCAACATTGGAGAAAAACCGCTATTGAAGAGGCCGGATGCCATAGCCGAAGCCAGTTCTTCGCCCGATGATCGCGTGTCTCGACCTATGAGGACGGTAGCGCCATGCTCGTCTTTCCGGTCGAGAAAACTACCTATGGCCAACCCAAGGCGATAGGCAAATTTTTGATTGATACAAGATCCGCCAACTTTGCCGCGGATTCCGTCCGTTCCGAAAAAACGGTGATTAACGATTTCAGTCATGGTCGGCGTAAAACTCCTGAGCTTTTTGCAACCAGCGCCGAACCCGTCCTCCTAAAATCAGCTCTTTCGCTATGATCGCCCCTTCACGAACATCTGCAGCTTTCTCCGAAATATAAAAGGCGGCGCCAGCGTTTGCGGCGATGGTGGATAACAGACCCTCGGGCGCACGGCCATGAAGTAAATCATCTAGAATTTTCAAATTGTCCGAAAGATCACCGCCTTTCAATTCGGATTCATTGCAGGGTCGTAACCCAAAAGACTCCGGTTCCCAGTTCTCCTGGCGAACATCAGCAAGTTCTCCGAATCCAGCAGCAAGGTTTTTGCCAGCACAGGATATTTCATCCATACCTCGCCCTTCGTCGAGTTTCCCATGGACTACAAGCCCTCGGCGTAATCCGAGAGCGTTCAGAGTGGACGCCATCGGCACTACTAAATCCGGCGAAAAAACTCCTAATAGCTGAAAGGCGGGTTGGGCCGGGTTAATTAGAGGGCCCAAGAGGTTGAATACGGTTCTTCGGCCTTTACTGGCAAGATTTTGCCTGACAGGCATAATTTCCTTGAATGCCGGATGGAAATTTGGGGCGAAAAAGAAAGTGAAGTTCAATTCCTCTGCTGCGGCAATCAGGGTGGCAGGTGACGGAGTGAGATGAATTCCAACACCTTCCAGGAGGTCTGCGCTTCCACATTTCGACGTAATAGAACGGTTTCCGTGTTTGAGTACGGGAACACCTCCGGCGGAAAGAGTAAAGGCAACGAAAGTAGATATATTGAAACTGCCGGACTTGTCTCCGCCCGTGCCGCAGACATCAATGGCTGCCTTTGCTAAACTGCTAAGTCCCGGATCTCTCGCCAATTCTCGAAACCTAGATGCAAACGCGGCGACCTCCTCGGGAGATTCGCCTTTATCTGCAAGTGCCAAAAGGAACCGTTCTTTGTCGACGGCATCTGGGCCAGGGGAAGCGAGAAGGTCCGAGGCAGCCTCAATCTCAGTCTCATCCAAGTCATTGCCCGATTCAGCTTTGGCGGAATAATTGTTTAGAGTCGTTTCAGTCATTTTAATCGACATGTTGATTGGAGTTCGAATGGTAAAAAGTAAACAGATGGATTGCCGTTTTGCCAAGACTTGCGGTTTTCCATCTTGCCACGGAAGGTCAAAAGTCGCTTGAAGCTTTACAGGATGCGAAGTTTTCTTGGAATCTTATTTTTATTTGTACTTGGAATGGCGACGCCTGCCTTCAGCGTTGAGAATAATTCCACTTTAGTGAATTCGGATCAGCACTCGGCTTTGGATTACGGCGATGCGTTGGTTTATGGTTTGGTAGAAGGTGTTACGGAATTTTTGCCAGTTTCTTCTACCGGTCATTTGATTCTAACTAAAGAATGGATGGGCAAAGCAAATGAGGAGGAAGTTCAGTCAGCCTTAAATGCGTATTTGATAGTGATACAAGCCGGAGCCATTCTTGCAGTTGCGTTATTGTATTGGAAAGATGTCTGGGCTATGGGTTTGGGCTTGCTTGGACTTGATCCTCGTGGACGAGCTCTGGCCCGCAATGTATTGTTGGCGTTTTTACCCGCAGCTGCAATCGGCCCTTTTCTCGATGAAGTCATCGAGAAAAAACTTTTCGGGGCACTACCTGTGGCGATTGCTTTGCTTGGCGGAGCTGCCCTTATGTTCGCTGCCGAGCGAATGAGAGCCAACCGCGAACGAGTTGACGCCTCCGGTGCATCGACGGAGCTTAGTAATATGCGACCAGCTGGAGCCTTTCTCATTGGTCTCCTGCAATGCGTAGCGATGTGGCCGGGCACAAGTCGTTCCATGATGACTATCGTGGGCGGGTATCTGGTGGGATTGCGTCCTGCAAAAGCTGCGGAATTCAGCTTTTTGCTCGGACTAGTTACTTTGACGGCTGCGGCAGGCTACAAGACAGTTACCAGAGGTGGCGAAATGGTTGAGCACCTTGAACTTGGCCCTGTTTTATTGGGTTGTCTCGTTGCAGGCGTTTCCGCAGCCTTAGCCGTTCGGTGGTTGGTCGGTTTCCTTTCTCGACGAGGATTAGCCCTGTTTGCTTGGTATCGAATTGTGCTCGCAGCTGTTATTTTTGCGATGATTGGAATGGATATGCTGGTTTAGTTCGTGAGCTTGACTGACGGTCCATGAAGTGATTTTATAAGAATGTTTTCAAAGACGAAGCAGACTTTTAATACCTACCAATTCCATCCACCATGGGCCAACCAAAGCGCAAACACTCCAAGCAACGTAGCCGTAAAAGGCGTGGAGCTAATCGTTTCACCGCACCACAACTTGCCAAGGATGCGGATGGTTCCGTTGTCCGTCCTCACCGTGTGAACCCGGAAACGGGCCAGTATCGCGGACGACAAGTTCTCGATCTCGAACTATAAGCCGTCTTCGGCCGCTTCGGTGTAGTGACGTCCGAGGCTAGAGTTACGTTGGCCATCGATGCGATGGGCAGCGATGAAGGACCTGATGAAATTCTCGAGGGTCTTGTGCTTGCAGTGGAAGAAGCTCCTCGCAGTGCCAGATTTGTAGTGGTAGGGCAGGAAGACGTCTTGGGTCCGATGATTGAAAATAAGCCTCGTTTGAAATCAGCGAATGTGGAGATGCGTCATGCCTCGGAAATTATTGCCATGGGCGAAAAGCCCATTGCAGGCATTAAGCAGAAAAAGGATTCTTCCATGGCTCGGGCTTTAGAGATGGTTAAGGAGAATGAAGCGGATGCTTTGTTGAGTTGCGGCAATACGGGATGCCTTATGGCGGGTGGATCTATCCGGCTTCGCACTCTTGATGGTGTTGAGCGACCGGCACTCTGTACGATTTGGCCAGGTCGTGAGCGCTACTTCACATTGCTTGATGCAGGAGCTAACCCGCACCCTAAACCCATACACGTGGCTCAGAATGCCATTCTTGGATCAAACTATGCTCGGGTTGCCTTAGGTTTGGTGCGACCCCGAGTAGGACTCCTTACAATCGGAACCGAAGAAGGCAAGGGAAACGAACTAATTCACGAGACGCACGAGATGCTCAAAAGCATCAACGGTAGCATTTTAAACTACGCTGGCCTCATCGAGGGGTTTCAGATTTTCGAAAACATAGTGGATGTCGTTGTGTGTGATGGTTTTGTGGGAAATATCGTGCTGAAAGCCTGTGAGTCTTTAAGTAAGTTGATCGGTAGTTTTCTTGATGAGGAATTACGCCGTAACGCCTTGCGGAAAACCGGGGCATTGCTTTCAAAGGGAGCGTTCCGCAGCCTCAAGCAAAGAATCAATCCCGAACAGTTTGGGGGGGCTCCGTTGTTAGGTCTTCGCAAACATGTAATAAAGGCGCATGGATCATCAAACAGACGCCACGTATGTGGCGCCATAAAAATTGCCCTCGACCTGGTTCAATGCGACATGATCACCCAAGTTCTTGCCGACATAACCTCTGCAAACGAAATCCTACGTCCGGAGGCATCCGGAAACTCAGTTGAGTGATTCTTTAATGATTTCCGATTCTTCCGCCATCGTAATGCTGGGTCTTGGTTCCCATGCCCCCGCAAATCGCCTTACCAACCTGGAACTGAGCAAGAGAGTGGATACTAGCGATGATTGGATTTTTTCACGGACCGGGATAAGTGAGCGACGAATCGCTTCAGATGAAGAAACCACCAGTGATCTCGCCCTGCACGCTGCCCAAAATGCATTAAAGGATGCCGATGTATCGCCTGAGGAAATTGATCTTGTGGTTGTGGCTACAATTACCCCTGATATGGCCTTCCCCTCGACGGCATGCCTTCTCCAACATAAACTTGGTCTTCGAAACGTCTGTTGCTTCGATTTGGAAGCAGCTTGCTCGGGTTTTGTGTACGCTCTCGACGTAGCCGACGGTCTTCTCCGTTCAGGTCGGTACAAAAAAGCTCTAGTCGTGGGAGCGGAAAAACTTTCGAGTATTATTGATTGGGAAGACCGTTCCACATGCGTGCTTTTTGGTGATGGCGCCGGCGCAGCCGTTTTGGGAGTCAATGGCGAGGGACCCAGGCTCGAAGGTTTTTTATGCGGAGCGGACGGAACCAATCCGTCTTTACTTTGTCAACCTGCGGGCGGTTCCTCCAAGCCAGCCTCGGAAAAAACTCTCCAAGGACGGGAACATTTTCTCAAGATGAACGGGCGAGAGATTTTCAAGAACGCTGTACGCGTGATGGAAGATGCCGGAAGGACTCTTTTGGAAAGACACGGGTTGACTCCCGATGACGTTGACCACGTCATACCTCATCAGGCAAACCGAAGAATCGTTGAAAGCCTTTCTCAACGCCTTTCCATACCGATGGACAAGTTTTACTGTAATCTCGAGAAATACGGTAACACTTCTGCGGCATCTATTCCTATCGCAATGGACGAAGCTAGGCGCGCTGGTATTTTTAAATCCGGTGAAATTGGTCTTTTGGTTGCCTTTGGAGCAGGCTTGACTTGGGCTTCGGCCATTTTACGCTTTTAACATAACTCATCTTAACGAAAATGAACTTCTTACGCCTTACACCGATTCTTTTACTACTTGTTTCACTAGGAACTGATCTTTGGGCTGCCTCGCCAGGAGATTACCGTCGCCGTTCCCCTGGAACTTGGCGACAGCAACACGACGAAAAGAATTATCTCTTTCCAGGCACTGGTATTTTTGGGAAAAACCGTGATCCCATCGAATTCGAACAAGCAAAGGAGTGGTTTCTTCAGGGAGAAGCGGAAGAAAAAAAAGGTGACCTAAGGGATGCCCTTGGGTTCTATGACAAATTCTCAAAACGCAGAACCGATGCCCGTTTAACCCGCGATGGCGTCGAAGTGCAAGTCGGCCCGGAAGCCTTATTCCGTGCAGTTCGCATTCTTGAGAATCGGGGAGATTGGTCCAAGGCGTTTGACCGATTGCGCCTCATCGCCGAAGCCTATACCGAGTACGACTTTGACAAGGTTGCCGAAGCCCTTATGAGGCTCACCGAACGATTGGCTAAGGAAAAGCAACCTCGCAAATGGGGCTTTATTCCTCGATTTCGGAGTGGAGAACAGGACCGTCTTCGTCTTAACGAGATTGCTCGTCTCGCACGAGGTCCGAAATATGCCCCACGAGCACTCACGGCTCTAGCTGAAATTGCCCGCAAGGACAGTGAAGACGATGAAGCCATTGATGCACTCGAGCGATTAGTGAATCTTTATCCCGAGAGCCATTACTGTGAAAAAGCTTACTATGACCTCGCCGTTATCCATGAGGACATGGTCGCAGGTGCTGATTACGATCAAGGGGCAACTCTTAAGGCACTCAATTTTTACGAAGATTATTTAATCCTTCATGAAACTCCCCCTCCAATGTCACGTCACGAGAACAACGAGGAGTTTGCCGCGAGATTAGCCGCCGCCAAGGAAAGATTGGTCAAAGCTGAAGAAGGACGGCAGCGAATGCGGGAAGTACTTTCGGCGAGCAAACTTCGCGTTGGTCGATTCGTCGAGAAAAACGGCAAGTTTTTCATTATGCGCTGGAAAGAGCTAGGAGCTCGTCCTGCACTTCAATTTTATGGAGAAGCTATTACGGTTGCTCCCGAATCGGAATCAGCTCGTGAAGCCAAAGCTCGGATTGCTGACTTGCGCGGCAAGGAATGAGCCACACCCGTCAAGCAAACGGGTCTAGCTATCGTTGGGCATCTTTTACTTCCCTTTTTTTTCGTTTTGCCGGCATAACCTTCCTTCTCTTTTGCTTTGCGCTCGGAGGTTGCCGGTATGCCCTTGGTCCTGCAGGCGAACTTTCGTTTGATCGTCTATATGTGCGTGTCGTTCACAATGATTCACTCGCACCACAGGCCGGAGCTCTACTGTCACGTGCTCTTCGCGAGGAAATCCTTCGTGAAGGACGGGCTCGGCTTGTGAATTCTCAAGAAGATGCGGATGCTATTTTAACGGTTCGCCTTATTGACTATGATCAAATTCCCGAAGCTTACCGCTCCGACGATACTGTGCTCGCCGCTAGTTTTCGATTGAGACTTTTTGCCCTTGCCCACTTAAACTCGTCACCAAGTGGGAAATCCCTATTGAAGGAAACTCTCTTTAACTCCAATGCGTCCACCATAACGTCAAGCGTGACCGAGACACCCGTTTCTCGGCAACCTATGATGACAACCTCTCGATCCCTTGCCCGAAAAATTGCCGCTTTCGCAAACCGAACGGAATGGTGACTACTGACCTTGATACTTTCTTCGGGGACTCTCGCCCTCGGATTCTAGCTCCTTCAATCCTAGCCGGAGACCATGCCGACTTAGCTGGCTCGCTTGCCGAAATCGAACATGACGGCCGCCGCTGGGTTCACTTGGATGTGATGGACGGACACTTTGTTCCCAATGTAACGTTCGGACCCCAGACAGTGGCGGACTTGCGTCGCCGAACGGAAATTTTTCTAGATGTCCATTTAATGATGGAATGCCCTCATCAATTTTTGGATGCCTTTGCCGAGGCTGGAGCAGATCTTATCAGCATACACATCGAACCCGACTACGATCATGCAAAAGCTCTCTCTCGGATTCGTGCTCTAGGCAAGCGATCAGGCATTGTCATCAATCCGGAGACACGCCCCGAAAAAGTCTTTCCCTACCTCGATGAGGTGGATCTTGTTCTTTGCATGACCGTGCAACCCGGCTTCGGGGGACAAGCCTTTATGCCGGAAGTTCTCGACAAGGTCGGGATTTTCCATGAGCTTCGCGAAAAGGAAGGACATCGTTATTTAATCGAAGTTGACGGTGGAGTAACTCCTGAACACTTGCCACTTTGCACCAAGGCGGGAGTGGATGTCTTTGTGGCTGGAACAGCCTACTACAAGGCCGATGCTGCAACCCGTACAGCTTTCGCCGAACTGGCGGGCGAGACCGCCTAGACTCTTTTACAGCATAGGTGCAATTACCAGCGCCACAACGGTCATTAACTTGAGCAGAATATTGAGGGAGGGTCCCGAGGTGTCTTTGAGAGGGTCTCCAACTGTATCACCAACTACCGCAGCTTTGTGGGCTTCGGAACCCTTTACCAGTTTTTCTCCGCCGACTTCGTAGCCTTCTTCGATCATTTTCTTGGCATTGTCCCAAGCACCACCTGCATTCGATTGAAACAGGGCCAAAAGTACACCCGATACGGTTACCCCGGCAAGGAGTCCACCGAGCATCGTCGCTCCGCCAAGAAAACCCACAGCTACGGGTGTCATGACGGCAATCATGCCGGGAGCCACCATTTCACGAATTGCGGCCTGTGTTGAGATCGATACGCATTCCCCGTATTCTGCTTCATCTATGGCTTTGTCGAATACACCTTTGTCCTCCTTATTCCAATCCTCTGAGTCTACACCTTCGTTTCGTTTCATGACTTCTAAAGCTTTCTTTAGCGCGGGAATATCTCGGAACTGGCGACGCACCTCATGGATCATCGACATGGCAGCCCTTCCCACGGCGTTCATTGCCAAAGCACTAAAGAGAAAGGGCAGCATGGCTCCGACAAAGAGACCAGCCATGACTTCGGGCTTGGTAATGTCTATTGCAGGTAA
>CAWVZQ010000045.1:0-13111 GCA_963934405.1 uncultured Opitutales bacterium
GGAGGTCCTGCGCCGGGTTCCCCGGCACCTGCATCGCTAGGAAATCCATCACTCGGTGATCCATCTGCAAACGAATCTCCAAAAGAGTCTCCAAACGAGTCCGATGGATCGGCAAACGAGTCCGATGGGTCAGCAAACGAATCCGATGGATCGGCAAACGAATCGCTAGGATCTTGAGAATCGGCGAAGGAATCGGAACTAGCCGCTTCAGCAGCCTCGGCGATTTCAGCTTCAAGCTGGCTGATGGCATTTTGTAATTCGTTAATCGCCGTTTCTTGCGGAGGGAGTGCTCCTTCTTGGTCACCTTCAGCCAGTTCCTCCGCTGCTTCTTCCATGGCATCGGAAGCTTCCTCGAGAGCTTCGCTGGGCGGTTCCCCTGCTACCGCTTTTTCCAAGTCTTTTTGCAATTCCAGTTGTTCCGCTTGAAGTTCTGAGGCGTTCTTGAGTTCCTTACCCGCATCTTCGACTTCCTCCTTAAGATCGACTTGCTCCTCGAGGATTCGCTTCAATTCTTCCAGTACGTCCTCCTTAGTGGCTAGTTCGTCTTCATCCGATGCAAGAACTCTCTCGATTTCCTTTAGTGCTTCAATGGCCTTGTCTTGGAGCTTTACGGCGGCGATTGAATCCTCCTGTTCGATGGTTGCCAAGGCACTCCGCAAGGACATTTCGGGCTTTCTTTCTTGTAATACTTTGAAGGCTCCCTTGAAGCGTCGGGCGAGTGATTCATCCGTTGCTTTATCTGCAGCGCCTTCAAGCACTCGAGCGAATCGGCCCAAATCAAGAAGGGTTTCACTTTGAGCCCTTACCATTCTTGGTTTGTCTGCGGTAGCAGCACCTTCGTTGATGAAGATCATTTTACCCCACCTCGCCGTTTCTCGTCGCAGAAAAGATTCCCGTTTGATTAAGGCTCGGATTTGTTCGAGGAGAACATCCGCCAGCAAAGCCGTTTCGCTGGCCTTCAATAGATCATCCAAATCAATTATTATCGCCTTTATTTCCTGCTCCGCCTCTTCCAAGTGGGGAAAGGCATCATTGATTTCTAAGCGAGCTTTTTGAAGGTCTCGAGCTGCTTGAGGCACCCGAGTGGCATTAACTTTTGTCAAGGCGGCGCTCATTTCGCCAATAATGGGTCCTTGGCCCTTCTTGGTCAGACCGTTGGACTCTAGGTCCCTGAGCAATCGATCAATTTTCCGGACGGAGCCGCTAAGCTGGCGACGTACGTCTCCCTGCCTACGCTCTTCACTTCTTATGCGTTCGGTTGTTTGCAAAACGTCGGTGCGTTGGGTTTCCTCGCTCGTGGCGAGATCAGGGAAGCCAAGCAATGGGATCGCTAAATTCAATAAAAGTGCTCTCTTCATTGGCTTATTCCTTTTTTTCTTCCGCCTTCAGTTTACTAACCTCGGAGGTCGCTCTTTTTTCCGAGTCTCTTGCTTTCACTATAATTTCGCGTTGGGCGTCTAGTTCACTGTTGAACCATGCCAGATAACCCTCCTCGCTCAAAATGGTCAACCTGCGGGTCGTCGATATGTTGATGTGAGAACCTAGTGGGGGCGCCCTGTCGCTTACCTCTATCGAAAAGGTGATCTTGTCGGTGGGTTTCAACTTCTCTTCCTCTTTCAATTTTTCATTCAAGGGCCAGCGATAACGGATCTCCTTTTGCGTGCCGGCGAGTTTACCCATGGCGATCCTTTTCTCTTCGCCGCCATTGATGGAGTAGAGAAGAGTGGCGTCGCCTAGTTGATGATCATCCGTTGCTTTCGCTACGAGTTGAAGCACTTTGTCGACAGTGGCCACTCCATTGACTAGGGGTTCCAATAATTCAATATCCGGAACTCTGTCGGGAACCACTCGCACGAGGTGCTGAATGTCATCGTATTCGAAACCATATTGCTTTTCGGTCCACTGGAAGCTATATTTAGCTGTTTGGTCGGCGGTCACTTCGAAGACTGCTTCCGTACCGCTAACACTAATGTTGGCGTCTAACTCATCCTCTCCCCAAGTCACCTTCAACGCTCGAATGGCAGGCTGACATTGCAGTCTCCATTTGATCCGCGTTCCCTGAGGCACGGAGAGATTCAAGCTGTCAGCGCTTGAGTCGTTCTGATCCAAGTATTCCGGGTAGCTCAGCAAGATACTTGTGTCGGTGATTTCAGGTGTGGGTGAAACCGATATGGTGAAATCGTCCGAGCGGTCATCTCCTATCTCCACGTAATAACTGAGTCGCTCGGAAATCGATGGTAAGTCCCAAGTGTAGTTATCGCCGTCTACAGGTTTTTCGAGAGACTTCTCTTCACCGCTTTCGAAGCGTACGATCAAGCTTCCTTTCGCTGGAATCAATCCTTCCACCCTAGTGCTGATTGTTACGGTGTCCCCGGACTTGATCATCTGGTCGCCCGTGGTAGAAACAATTCTCGTTTCGGTGGGGTATTCCAGATTCTCGCCAAGCATTCTCTTAAACAGCAAACCCATTTGCTCCTGCCACTCGAAACTGATGGCCATGAAGATTACTATGCTGGCGAAGGAAACCAAGGCAATGCTCTTCAATTGCCGAAAATCTACGACCTCGCGGAAGTCTAGTGGGCGAGTCAGTGAAATTGCTTGTTTGCGCATGGCTTCAAGCAGAGCCGGCGATGCTTGGGCTTCTTTAGCGTCGAAATCCTTTAATTGCGTGAAGGAGACGAGTACGGAACGCAGCTCGGGGTGCTTTTTCTCCACTTCCAAGGCTACGCGAAGCGAATCGAAGGGTTTGAGATGGCGCAACCACTCGCGCCATAGCACCCAACCCAGAATCGCTAAGTTGAGGATAAGCAACAAGACGCCCGGCGCCTCCCAGCGGGAGCGAAAGAAAATCTGCCAGTCGATTACGAAATCCACCAATACCATCGCCACCAGCCAGATGAGGAAGCGAGCCAAACCGCGCAGGTGGAAAAAGCGTTGCTCCTGCTTCCACGCCTCGAGGAGCTTTTCATCGATCATCGCTCCGGATTCTTCTGCTTGCTCGTTCATGTTGAGTTGTTGGGGCTTCTAGACTAAGTTCTCTCTCCGTCTAAGGTACCATTCCAAGCCCGTGATGAAAATGAGGATCACGAAGATCACCGGAATGTCCCAGAGGGCTTTTTCCCTCCTGATGGTCAAGGGTCTGGTCACTTCGTCGGTGCGCAACAGTGCCCCTAGGTTTGCCAACTGGTAGCTGGTGGAGTTGTCTTCCTGTTCCTCGTCAAGTGAGAGCAAGAGCCTTTCACCTCCCGATAGGGCGGCGATTTGGTTGGCAATGTCTTCGCGCATGGCGGTTTCGCGTTGCTCGACAGGAACATTCTCCACTTCGAACTCCACCGTGTTGGCAATCGATGGATCGCTACCCCGAGACGTCATTTCAAAGCGACCTTCTTCCACCGCGAGAATCGAACCGGCATAGAGACCGGGCGTGCCTGGTACGGGAGTTAAGTCAAGTTCCGTGGGTAGGGCACCCGAACCTTCCTTTTGCAGCAGTACGGAGTAAGAGGTCTGTTCCACTGGCTCAAAGGCTTCCGTGAGAACGTTTGCGAAGAGCTCTACGCGTTCGCCAGTGGCATATTCTTTGCGCCCTGTTTCCAGAGTGATCTGTTTGTTCTGGCCTAAAATTCGTGATAGCGCGAGGAACTGAATGGCCTGACCCCAGAACCGAGCATGATATTGATCTCCCACCTCGCGTCTAAGACGCCAAAGGTCGGCGGTGCCGACGAACATGGTTTTTCCACTCCCGTAGCGTTGCCAAGCAACCAAAGGGTAGGATAGGGGTGCAGCGTCATCGCTAGGCAAGGAAAGCAAGGTGGTCGCCCCGGGTTTGGGTCCATCAAGTTGGGGTAGGTAACCCAGCGGACGTACGGCAGACCAAATCCGTTTATTCAGTTCTTTAGAAGGAGATAGTGAAACTACCGCGCTGTCGAGGCCGGCGGCGGTTACCACCGGGTGAAGCATGGACGGCACCCCTCTCCAGCTTGCACCGCCTATTTTGACGGGCAACATTTCAGCTACCTTAGTTTCTGCATATGTAGTGGGTGATCCTGTGGGGCCTGCCAGCATGAGTAGGGATCCCCCACCTTTTTTTACCAGCTCATCCAACCACTTGAATTGCTCAGCGGAAAAATAAGAGGATCGCACGTCTCCCAAAATCACCAAGTCGTATTTGAGCATGTCTTCGGCTTTGGATGGAAAGGCGCCCAAGTGTCGCGGTGAGGTTGCGGCTAGGTATTTGTCCCCTTGAGTCATGAGGAAGCGAACGTTGAGCCGCGGGTCTCTAAGCAATACCCATCGCAAGTAACGATATTCCCATCGTGGCATGCCTTCGACGTAGAGTACGTTGATCTTTTCGTCTATGATCCGAATCTTGTGGTTTTCGGCGTTGTTGACCTCGGTGGTCTCGCCTGGAAGGGCCTCGATCGATGTCGTTAATTTTGACGTTCCGGCTTTCCTTTCAGGTACGAACAGGAATTCCGCGAATTGAGATTTTCCCGTCAAGGTCAGTTCTTGGGTCTCGACGGTTTCGTCATCAACTTGCAGGATCACTTGGACGGATCGCTCGTCGAAGCCACTCGACTCGACCTGCACGCGAACCGGTATTTTGTCTCCGGTGAATGCAACTTCAGGAGCAATGATTCGTTTTAATTTGATGTCGGGAGGCGATGGCAATCCAAAGGCCAATGGATAAACGGGAATTCCTTGGGCTTTCATCTTGCGAGCCACTTGGCTGGGGTCCGTTCCCTCGATCCAGGCAAAATCACTTAATACCACGACCCCGGCCAGAGGTTGGCCGGCATGGCGGGCGACGGCTTCCTCGATGGCGGAACCTATCCGCGAACTGTTTGCTTCCGCAGTTTTTGCTCCGAGCCATTCGGTTTCTCCCTTCTCATCCGAGACGGGTTCTAGATTATCGCCAAAAGTGTAGTACCTGACGGCGTAGTCGTCTCTCATCTTCGCCGTTATCCCTTCCTCAGGGTCTGTTATCGCCTTTTTCGCCAATGCCAATCTCGTGACCTCGTTCAGGTCTTTTTGTGGTGTTCCATTGTCCTTTGTTCGGTTTGTGTCGTTTGGTGGAGCCTGATCGGTGATGGTCATGCTCTGCGACGTATCTAGAAGGACTAACAAATTGCGTTGTTGAGAACGAGTGGAGACCATGTCCAAGGTTGGCTCCAAAAGCATCAAGATCAAGAGCAACCCGGCCAGCAGGTAGGATCCACCCATGACAAGCCTTCGATTTTTGGAAAGCCAAGATTCCGATTTATAGAGATGAATGGAGTAGGCGAGCAATCCGGCTACCAGCAAAAAGGTGATGATCCCACCGGGGATTCCAATGCTTTCTGCCCAAGACCAGTTATGCTGGATGCTGAATTGGACATCATTAACGGTCTCGTCCGCACCTATGTCGAATAGCTTCTTAAACATTAGATCTTAAAATAGAAAGGTGTTCGTTCCGTTACTGGTATCAGGTCCTTCGGGCGGCGGCAACGGTGTGCTTGCGTAGACTCTCTTCCAGATTGGCGGCACCCGCCCCAGTCATGCGGTTGGTGAATCGCTTGGCGAGATAGCCTTGCAGGATAAAGATGGCCAATGCCAGCATTAGGAGAGTGAGGGATATTTCCATGCCTTTGCGATTGTCCTTCACGATAGCAGCCAAATTCCCCTCAGGAGAGATTACATCGGCATCCGTGCCTTTCAGCGCGTCTTCCAGAGAGTCGGCCGAGATCACACGGGCGTCAGATTCTTCGGAGTCAACGTTTACGGCCATTGATACGATCGGAGCGTTTTCTGCTTCTGCGTCATAGAAACCCGGTGCTTCCGTAGCCACAGGGCAGACTACTATACCCGAGTTGAGTACAGTCAGGGTGACCGAATTCGATTCATCATCGGGAGCGCGAAGCATCACGCTGCTGCCGGCCTGCTGTCCGACCAGGGGAACTTGTACGAGCTCGCCGACCGAGGTGTTGCGTTCGCCCGGACGACTAGTCAAATGAGTAGTGGCTTGCTGGATCATCATTGGGAACAAGGGGTGAACGGCAAAGTTGGACCACGCTCGGTCTGCGGTCGTGGTGAACAAGAGGACGGTTCCAAGACCGACTTTTTTCTCAAGCAGGAGCGGCAGGTCCGAATCGGACAGGCTTAGAATCGTCGAAGCCTTTGGGTCTGGTTTTACTTTAATGACGCGTTGCACGCGGGCATAGCTTCTTGCTTCCTCCGGGATCTTTGCGGCGAGCTTTCCCAAGACATGGTCCGTTTGTATGTTTCCGACCGTCCAAGAGTTGTCCCGTTCCTCCTTTTCGTTTCCTAGGGCTTCATCGACAAAGGCAGCCATCCCCATCATTTCTCCAGGCAACAAATTGACTTCCGGACCGTGCAACTGGGTGTTGTAATTCTCGGTGTCGACGCGCTCTCCCGCAAACATGATCAAGCCGCCGCCCTTTTTAACGAAACTATCTAAGCGTTCTGACGCATCGGTTCCGATGCTTGGTACGTTTGCCAAAGCGATTAGGTCGTAGTCCGTGAATTTTTCCACATCCAAGTCCTGCCAGTCAGCACGCACTACGTCCAAAGTGGAATCTTCTTCCACTTGTTTTAGTTTCAATGCCTTGACTAACCAAAAAATCTCGCTTGGGCCTTTGTTTGAGGATGGTTCCCCATCGATGCAAAGGATGCGTATCCGCTCTTTGACCCCAACCACCGTATGTCTGTGGTTGTCTTCTTGGAGAGAGTCGTCGCTGAGACTAACGCTCAGCTTGGCGTCGCCTGCTTCATCAATGGTGGTGAAGAAGGAAAGCATCTTGGTTTCACCCGCCTCGATGGAGCCGATTGATTGCCGTGTGATAGTTTGTTTGTTCAAGGTGAGCGTGGCAGTGCCGCCCTCGTTCGAATGTCGTCCGAAATTCTTTATTTCCGCCGTAAACCGTGCCGTACCGTTCGGGCCTAACGATCCGGATACGTAGCCAAAATTGGTGACCGCCAGGTTCTCTTCCCCAGTTACCTTGATGGGAGTGATGTACAAGCTCGCTTGATCGCTGATGGCTTTTAAGTTGACTGTCGCCTCTTCCGAAAGATTGTTCCAGTCGATTGCTTGGGCATCGGTCACAAAGTAGCATTCGAGCACGGATGCCTTCAGCTCACCCACAAGTTTGGCGACTTCGTTCAGACTACGCTCCAAATTCAATTTTTCCGGCAAGATCTTAATCTTTTCTAATTCGGCCCTGAAACGGCCTTCCTCATAATTCGCTCCCCTGAACAAGGTGCGGGGTGTGTCGCCCAGCAGAACGACTGTCACTGAATCTCCCACTTGCGCAGTAGATAGAATTTCTTGGACCCGCGCCATGGCCATGGTCATACGTTTTTCCAGTTTTCCATGGCCCATACTGTAGGATGCATCAATGGCTACAACCATTCCGACTCTTCGCTCTCCTCCCAAAAAACCGGCTGTTTTGTTGTCCAGTACTGGCCGAAGAAGCGCAAAGGCGACCAAGGCAAGTACCAAGCAACGCAAAAGAAGCAGAAGAAGGTCTTCCAGTCGGACTTGGCCGGAGCGAATCACCAAGGCTCGGCGCAGCAACTCCATGGCCGCCCAGTCCGTACGGCGACGGTGGCGCTGATGGAGAAGGTGGATGATTATCGGAACGGCTACGCCTGCAGCGGCCAATCCTCCCCAGAGTGGCAAGGAATTAAGGAAATTCACGGCTGACCTCCTTCCTGTTGAGGAGAGGTCCATGCGAGGTGCGCATCATGCATGTCGACGCCGCAAGGATAAGATAATCGCTTACCGAAATCTACACTAACCACCAAGTCGTTTCCTGAGGGCAATGGGATTGAAATGTTTTCAGTTTCATCCTCTGCCGAAAGTTCCTTCTTGTAGAATTCTTTATTTCCAAGGGAAAGTGTGATTGTGGCGTCTCCCAGACTTCCGGGGATAGGGCTTAGGGAGGTTCTGAAAATTCGACTGTCGTTTTGTCCTTTTGTCGGCAGCTTGTAGCGCAGAACCGTTTGTGGAAAAACCCTGACCGCGGAAAGACTCGGTTTGTCGGCTTTTCGGAAATCAAGATGTTCCACGCCGGGGTGTTTACCTAATGGCCCTGACGTATCGACTTTCCTGTCTTGAAAATCATTCAACCATCGCGTCCGCTTATCGGACCGAATGAGGTAACGCAGTTTTTCCCATGGGATTCCCACGGTTTCCAACACCGGGTGCTCAAGTATGATTTTCTCGTCCTTAAGACCGACTTTTCCTCGCAGGATGCTTCCGTCCACCAAACCGATTTCATCCATTGGTCCTTGGTCCCTCTGGATTGAAGATCCAGGGATTCTATATTCAATCAAGCCCGTACGCGGCAAGGGGATGATTCCTAATGCGCAATCGATTGCGATATCGTCTTTTTTGATCCATGTAAGCTTGCCAGGTAGAGGTCGACCGCTGATGCGGTAGAGGACTCCAGTTCGGAAAGTTCCCAGCCGTTCGGGTCTCGATGAGAACTCAAGCGATACAACTGAAGAGAGGTCGACTGTTCGTTCACCGAACGGATCTCCCCTCAGGGCCAGTTTGTCGTTGGTGAGAGTTAGTATTTCAACCTGCCAAATTTCCCCATTGCGAAAGTGAACAGCATGAGGATAAGCATTTCTTGTCGCCGTAGTTTTGCGAGAGATACTCTTTATTTCGTCCGTGTTTACGGGGTTCCGATTGAGGAGTAACTGAGCGTTTTTCCACTGCAGTTCACCCGATTTTCGGCCGGTCGGCGTCCAGATTGTGTCTGCCTTTGGAATCGTTACGTCGTTGGTGAGGCGAGATCCGGAGGAGTCGTCGGTTTGGATCAAGTCGTCGATGCAAATATGCCCCCATGGTCCGGTTTCTTGGTCAATGACTTGAATTCGCGCATCTTTTCCTTTGAATGCAGCAACACCGAATGCGACTTTTTGAAGTAAGTTTGAATTGTTGCCTGTTGCGGAGCGAACCACTTTGTCGTCTACAATAAGATTTACGCAGGTTCGACCTGAGTTTCTGCCACCCGAAATCATGAACATGATGAAGTTGCGCTCTACCTTGAACATAGGGGAGGTAGCTTGCCCCGTTTCTCCGTCGACGTTTCTGCCGTCACGGCCCCAGCTTTTCAACAAGGCGTATCCTCGATGTCCCCGAGTTCTAAGAATACCTCGATCGAAGCGTCCGGGATGCCAATAATCTCCCGACCCATATCCAGTGAAAGCGGAACCCTCGAAAGTCCAGTCCCCGTGTTTTTTCTCGAAATCTTCAATGACCAAGTCTTCCGCTGCCTGAGTTGCCATTGCGGTAAGTCCCAGCGATAGGAAAATATTCAAACCAAAGAATTTCATCTTACCTTTGCCGCTGCTGTTCTCTGGAGGAGATAGCTAGATATAACCGATTCGATTGGTTCCGCAGTGTTGACTAGGACGTAATCAGCTTGGCTCTTTATACATGCGCCACGCACCTTGCCGATGAAGATTTCAAGTTCTTTTAAATATGCTTCCCGAACACGAGCCGGTTGAGTGATCAGCTCACCATCGTTTTCCAAACCCTCAAAACGCCATACGCCGTTTAATGGAAACTCGATTTCATGAGGGTCAAGAATATGGAATACGGTGACGTTATGGCCACGGAACCGGAGGTGATTGATGCCTTTGATGAACTCGTCGGTGTTGTCCAGTAGGTCTGAAAACACCATCACCATTCCTCGTCTCTTCATTCTGCCCGCAAACTCGTGGAGGATGTCGGCGACTTTGGTGCGAGGTTGTGGATCGACTTTCTCCATTTCCCGCGAAATGTCGGCGAGGATACCCAATGTGCTTTTCGGTTCAATATATTGCCGCAGTTCTCCGTCGAAGATTCCTACCCCCGCGGAGTCGCGTTGATCGACGATCAGGTAAGCGAGGCTGGCTGCCATGTATTTCGCGTACTCAAGTTTGGTGATATTCCCCGAGCCAAAGGTCATCGAGGAACTCGCATCTAGCAATAAATTAGCTAAAAAATTAGTCTCGGCGTCGAATAACTTTACGAAGTATCGTTGGCTTCGAGCATAAAGCTTCCAGTCGATGTTGCGAATCTCGTCTCCGGGTACGTACTGACGATAAGCAGAGAACTCCGTGCTGATTCCCCTTGCCGGACTTCGATGCATCCCTATGCGGATGCCCTCGACGACTTGACGGGTGACGACGTCGAGAGGACCGATCTTACTCAGTGTATCAGGATCGAGATATTTCGCTTTTTGCATAGAGCTTCAGTTGACTTCCGGCCTTTGCTTTTTTTAGCAATTAGTCGTTGCCGACAGGTAGAGAATGTTGAAGTCAGGCGCTCTTGGCTTGATACATTTTCTCGTCGGAAGGAATTTCTTCGAGCAATTTCCTAACGACGTCGTCCGTTTTCACGCCTTCCGATTGAGCCGCAAAATTCAGGCCCATGCGATGGCGCATCACCGGCAGCGCCAGAGTTTGTATGTCATCGATGGCTACGTTGAAACGTCCTTGCAGAATAGCTCGGGCTTTCCCGGCCATGATCAAGTTGAGGCAAGCTCGTGGTCCGGTGCCGAATGACACCCAGTCGTTGATGAACTCCGGGGCGCCTTCTTGGCCAGGACGTGTTGCCCGCACCAGCTTTGCTGCGTAGTTGTAAATGTGATCGGCAACCGGAACCCGTAGAACGAGATCTTGCAGACCGAGTATTTCCTTCTTTGTGAGTACGGACTTTGGTTCCGTTGTGGAACCGCTGGTGACTTGTCTCATGATGCCGATTTCTTCCTCTTCGGTGGGATACTCGACGTGAATCTTGAACATGAAACGATCGAGCTGAGCTTCGGGTAGGGGATAGGTGCCTTCTTGCTCAAGAGGATTTTGGGTCGCCAAGACGAAGAATGGTGGGTCCAACTTAAAGTCTTCTCCGCCGGCAGAGACCATCTTCTCCTGCATAGCTTCCAAAAGGGAGGCTTGCGTCTTAGGTGGCGTCCGGTTGATTTCGTCCGCCAAGATCATGTTCGCAAAAATCGGGCCCTTGTTGAAAGTGAACTTGCGTTGACCCGTTTCCGGATCGTCTTGCAAGACTTCGGCTCCGGTTATGTCAGATGGCATCAAGTCCGGAGTGAACTGGATGCGACGGAATGAAAGCGACAGGCATTTCGCAATCGAACTTACCAAGAGTGTCTTGGCAAGGCCGGGAACTCCTTCAAGCAATCCATGCCCACGAGCGAATATGGATATCATCACTTGGTCGATGACGTCGTCCATCCCGACAATCGAGTGGCGAAGTTCAGAGAGGATTTGCTCACGCGCCTCGCGAAGTTTCTCAACTGCTTTTACGTCGTCGATGTCCGTTACCTTTTTGGAAGGGGCTTTTCTTTTCCTTGTGGTGGTTTTCTTTGCTTCTGCCATTTTATTTTCCTTTCACTGCCATCGTTTTGGATGGTTTCGAAACTATCCGGTTAAATTCACTTCTTGGTAATGATTTTTGAGAACGTGTGATAAATTAAATAATACCTATTATCCGTCATCAGGAATTTGAGATGTTTGAAACTAGCAAGACGGTCAACAAATATTTCGCCGTCGAACGTTATATATATTTTGGAGAAGGCATTTTGGGCTAGCTTGCTCACCTTCAATCTTTCTCTGTGATTGAGATGCGATCCTTTTCTCGAGATTACTATTCTAAAGTCGAGACGAAGGAGGCAAAACCACTACGAACGGATTCCGAGGAAGCCTTTTCCCACTTAGCCTTTGCTTCTTTGCTTCGAAGGTCGAATCCTTGATCGGCGAGGATGCCGGCGGCCTGAGCAGCTACCGCCTCATCGACATTGGCCAAGCTCGCCAGCGTCTTTTCCAAATCGCCATTCGTTTGCTCCACCAACTCCCTTGCGTATCCATTGGGGAAGGTGAATAAACCGTCCCCGTCGCCGTCCAGCCATACCGGGTTGGTCGCTCCCAAGACGCGTGGAACGTATTTATTGGTCTTATGTTGGTAGGGGCGCGGGATTTCCCAATAGGGCTTTGTCACTCCCGGGCCCGTTGCAATAGCGACAAGATAAAGGTCATGCTTCGGACGATCCATTACATACCGAAGGTTGGCTTTTTGCACCTTGTCCTGGGCACCCCTAAACTTCTTCTCGAGAATTGGGATTCCGTTCGCATAGAGCGTCAATTGATCGGCTATGGTCCAACGCGGTCCGAGAACTTCCATTTCGACGACTACTTTTTCAGGTAAGCCCGTGGCGAGATCGCCCACTTCGAATTGCTCGGCGACCTTTATCTTTGTCAACAAGCCCATGCTTACCAAGGCCCGGCCCTCACGGAAGGAACGGCATGCTGCGGTAACGTCAATTTTTCCCGCATCCTTATCCGGGCAGCGGAGGTAGGTACGCCCTTGGCCCAATAGGTATCGATTGACGTCGTGCGTGTCACTTGAACCTGCCGCAGTCACTCGCCTGCCTGAATTGAGCAAGGCGAACCAGTCTCGGAAAGGTCCCATGGGGTCCGCTTGAAGGGCTGCGGAAGTAATTACTTCAATGGCATCGATATCCAACCCACCTTCTCTTTGGCTTTTTCCCGTGACGGGATTGAAGTGCGACGGATCGGTTGGCGAGAATTCGGAATGAACGTTCCTCGGGTGATTAAGCAGGATGACTTCCACGCCGGGCGTAGCACGGATCGATTGGAACAATTCCGGCCAATTTTCCGTCTTGTGGTTGGGCACGTGCGATCCTTTTTTGATGGGAAAGGCATTGAAGTGCCCGACTTTGGTCGTTACCTCGTTTCCGATTACCGAAGTGAAGTGACTGAGTGCTCCGGCCAAACTTTGGTAAGAGGTGAAATCGGTATGGTGATTGTGATCGGTAGCGACTGCTAGCTCGATATCCTCACCCGCAATGGTCGGTATTCGTTCCTCGACCGTAGAATCTCCGTGTCCGCTGAAAGTACGTACGTGGATGTGCGGATCGCAACTTACCCAGCCTTCGGTGGGCACTTCCCTGCCGATCTTGAGGGATACCTTCTTGGTCTCTCCCCGACCGACCGTCACCTTGATCGTATCCACACCGTACTCAAATCCCCTCGTGGCATAGACCACGTACTCGCCGGGCAAGACCCCGACCTTGCATTTTCCATC